>JBEKWX010000030.1:0-17419 GCA_049512675.1 Terriglobales bacterium
CTCCGGGATATCAACCGATCGTGCTTCCCGGCGAATCGATCTCGAAGTACCAGCGACAGAGTCAGAATCAAGCGCCGGCTTTGCCGGCCGAGAGCGCAGCAGCGGTGGAGCGGCCGGCGTCGGCCGCGATCCTTGCGAACTTCCCTGAAGATGAGCCTATCTTCGCGGCGGAGATTACCGAGCCACTTCACGAACAGCATGAGCATGTGCTGGACGCGGAAGTCGAGGAGGAGGTGCACGGGACTGTTTCAAGCGCAGCGCCAGCGGCGGAAGATTATCAAGTCCGCGACCAAGTGCAATCCGCGCTCGGAACTTACGCGGCGCTAGAGACGGTGCACGAGCGGCCGCAGGAAGCGGACTTGGTGGCAGCTCCGCAAGTTACTCCCCATGTTACGCCCGATGTTTCTCGCGACGTTGAGCACGGCGCCGTCGAGGAGCAGGAGATCGAGGAAGAAGAAGCCGACCTCACGTCCTACGGGGAAGAACCCGGAGACGACGAAGGCTTTGAGGAGCTGGAAGAAGAGACGCGCGCAGCCGGTGGAGAGTTGTCGGAACCCGGGGTGGGAGAGGTCGCTCCCGCGCTGGCAGCCGGCGGCGAGCCGGCAGCGAACGGTGATGTGGTTCCCGAAGCTCTCTTGGAAGCCGAAGAGCGAGAAGCGGAGGAGTTGGAACTCGAAGAAGCGCAAGCGGAAGCTGAGGCACTGCTCGAAGCCGAGGCGATTGGCGACGGTACCGTGGATGCGAGCGCGGAAGTTCGCAGTCCTGCACCTGAGGCGAGGCTGTTGCAGCGGACGCAGCGTCGCGGGCCAGACCGTGGATCGGACCGCGGGTTCGATCGAGGAGGGCGCGGACGGCGCGGTGGACGCCGCTTCCGCAGCCGCGAGAACACGGTGGTGCCACAGATCAGCGAACTGCTCAAAGAAGGGCAGGAGGTGCTGATCCAGATTGCGAAGGAACCGATCGGCAAGAAAGGCGCGCGCATCACCAGTCACATCGCGCTGCCGGGACGCTTCCTGGTTTTCATGCCGACGGTGAACCACACCGGCGTGTCGCGCAAGATTTCGTCGGAAGAGGAGCGGCAACGGCTGAAGCGGATCATCCAAAGCGAGCGCGAAAACGGAGGCGGCGGTTTCATTGTCCGCACCGCGGCGGCGGGCGCTTCGGACGAGGAACTGCGAGCGGATATCCGCTTTCTGAAAAACCTTTGGAGCGAGATCAAGGCACGCTCCGACAGCAGCAAGTCTCCGGCGCTGATCTATCACGACCTGAATGTGGTGGAGCGGGTGCTGCGCGATCAGGTGAGTTCGGAATTCTCGGCGATCTGGGTCGATACGGAGCAGGAATACGAGCGCATTTTGCGGTTTGCGAATCGCTTCCAGCCGGCTCTGGTCAAGCGCGTCAAGCTCTATACCAAGGAGACGCCGCTCTACGATCAGTTCGGGCTGAACGAGGAAATCAACAAGGCGCTGAAATCCAAAGTCTGGCTGAAGAGCGGTGGCTACATCGTGATCAATCAGACCGAGGCGCTGGTCGCAATCGACGTGAACACCGGCAAGTACGTCGGCAAGACGGCTCGTCTGGAAGACACGATCGTGAAGACGAACGTCGATGCCATCAAGGAAATCGTGCGGCAGGTGCGGCTGCGCGATCTGGGCGGCATCATCATCATCGACTTCATCGACATGGATGAGCGCCGCAACCGTCAGAAAGTGATGCAGGCACTGGAAGAGGCATTGCGCGCCGATCGGGCGCCGTCGAAGGTGCTGCAGTTCAACGATTTCGGCTTGGTGGCGATCACCCGCAAACGCGTAAAACAGTCGCTGGAACGGACGATCGGATCGCCGTGTCCGTATTGCCAGGCCACGGGCTTCGTGAAAGCGGTGAACACCATCTGCAACGAGGTCTATGTCGAGATGCGCAAGATCGCCAACCATTTGGAGCACAGCGACGTGATGTTGCGAGTGAACCCGGAGGTTGCGAAAGCTCTGAAGGCAAACAACGCGCAACTGCTGAATGAGATGGAAGAGCTCACCAAGAAGACGATCATCGTGAAGTCGGATCCGGCGTTGCACCAGGAGCAATTTGATATTCACTGAGTTGCTCTGCATTCCAGGTACTCGCAGGAGGGAATCAAAGGAGGGACGGGCGTGGTGCTCGTCCCTTCTTTAATTGGGTGTAATTTGATATGCGCAAATGCTCGCTCGTGAGCGAGAGAGGTACCAGTCGCCATCTGGGGAGCTAGTGCAGTCAGCCAAAGAAAATAGTGCACTTGATTCCTCGCGGAGTATATAGTGTTGGGCTATTGCCAGCTAATCGGGAAATTCGGTTAATTGGGCGGACCGCCGTCCTTCTCAATCAATTCCTGCCCCGCATTACGAGTCACCGCCCTCATGCTCCGCAGACGATCTGTCTGAGCGGAGGGAAACTGCTCGGCTGCGGAAGCAACGACAAGAAGATGATCGAGGGCTACCAGGAACGCCTCAGTTGGCGCGAAATCATCGGTAGTCGCCTGGCCCGGGAAATCATACTGGAGCCGAAGAAGTAACCTGCCTAACCTTGCAGAGCGGCAAAGGCGGGAGGTGGATCGCGCTCTTGAGCCGGGTGGCCCCCGGGTCTCGCGCCTTTTCGAGACCTCGGAGGTCACCGCATCCTTCAGCAGCGCTGGATGATCCCCGGTCTCCGGCACCATTGACATCGGTGATACGGCCAGAGTAGGGTAAGGTGCTTTTCGAACAAATCCTCTGAGCAAAAGGAGAGTAAAAATGCGAGTGCGACTGGCCCTTTATGGTGTGGTGTTTTGTGTCTGTCTCGTCCCGATCCTCTCGGCGCAAGATGCGGCCAAAGTTGATCCCAAGCATTACACGGTATTGAGCGAAAACGCCCAGGTGCGGATTCTGAAGGTGCACTACGGCCCGCACGAGAAGTCGGTCATGCACAGCCATCCCGCCACGGTTGCGGTGTTCCTCACCGACGCCAACGGGCAGTTCAGCTATCCGGACGGCAAAACGCAACCCTTTACCGTCAAGGCAGGCGAGGCGCAATATAGCGCGGCCGAGATCCACTTGCCGGAGAACACCAGCGACAAAGGGTTCGATGTGATCGTAGTCGAACTGAAAGGCAAGGCAGCCAAGCCGGCGCACTCGGAGATGAAGTAATCTCCGCTGGCTTGCATTGTTGATCTCGATTTGGTGGACCGCAGGGTGCCCCACTCATTCGCGTGTTTTGCGAATGAGTGGGGAAGCTCTCACCCTACGAAAACGCCAACTCCTTAGCCCGCTGTACCGCCTTCACCACCGCCTTGATCAACGTCACGCGCAGTTTTCCTTCTTCCAGTTCCATGATGCCGTCAATCGTGCATCCTGCCGGAGTGGTCACCGCATCCTTCAGCAGCGCTGGATGATCCCCGGTCTCCAGCACCACCCGCGCCGCGCCCATAGTCGTTTGAGCCGCCAGCAGCGTCGCCACATCCCGCGGCAATCCCACCTTCACGCCCGCCTCCGCCAGCGATTCCAGAATGATGTAGATATACGCCGGCCCGCTCGCCGACAATCCCGTGACCGCGTCCATATGTTTTTCGTCGACGGTCACCGTTCGCCCCACCGCATCGAAAAACTTCGTCGCCGTTTCCAGATGCTGCTTGGTCGCGAACTTCCCCTTGCACAGCGCCGTCATGCCCGCGCCCAGCACGCAAGGAGTATTCGGCATCGCCCGCACCACCGGCACTTCCTTCTCTAGCGCCCGCTCGATCATCTCGGTGGGGACCGACGCCGCCACCGAAATCACCAACTGCTTCCCACTCAAGTGCGCGCGGATCTCCTTCACCACGTCCGCCACCACCTGCGGTTTCACGCAAACAAAAATAATGTCCGCGTCCTTCACCGCCTCCGAATTGTCGGTCCCGGCGTGCACCTTCAACTTCTCCTTCAGCATCCGCGCCCGTTCCGGATGCGCCACCGTTGCCCAAGTCTGCCCCGGCGACAGCAATCCATCGCGCAGGAAGGATTGCAGCAGAATCGATCCAATTTTCCCCACGCCCAAAACCGCGACCTTCTTTTTCTCACTCAAACTCTGTGGCATGCGAATTCTCCCAATAGTCGTAAATAAGAAGTCCCAGACTACACCAGTCCCAGAAATGAAGCAGCATTTCGCCGGCTAGCCCACAATTTCCTCCGGCACCATCTTCAATATCTCGCGCCCAATCGGCAATGACGCCGTCGCCGCCGGAGAAGGAACATTCAGCACATGCAAAAACCGTTGCCGCGCCACGAACCGGAAATCATCGACCAGCGCGCCATCCGTCCCCACCGCCTGCGCTCGCACTCCCGACCCACCCGGCGTCATATCTTCCATCCGCACGTCCGGCACCAGTCGCTGGCAGGACCGCACAAACTCCCGCTTCCGCAGCGACCGCCGAAACTCCGCCAGCCCATTTCTCCAGTGCTGCCGCGCCATCGCTCGAAATCCCGCATCCACGAAAACTTCCATCGTCTCGCCCAAATCGAAATCCCGCCACTTATATCCCTCGCGCTGGAACGCCAGCACCGCATTCGGCCCGGCATCCACATTCCCTTGAATCCGCCGGGTGAAGTGCACTCCCAGAAACGGATACCGCGGATCCGGCACCGGATAAATCAGGCTCCGCACCAACACCTGCCGCGCCGCGGCTAAGTCGTAATACTCCCCGCGAAACGGAACAATGATGATCCCCGGATCGTCCCCTGCCATGCGCGCCAACCGATCGCTATATAGCCCGGCGCAATTCACCACATACCGCGCCGAGATATCTTCCGCGCGCGTCCGCACTACCACTGAGTCTCGCGAACGCGAGAATCCCCTAACCTCAGCGCCCGTCTTAACCTCCACCCCGTGCCCCTCCGCGATCTCCGCATACTTCGCCGTCACTGCCACATAATCCGTGATCCCGGTCGATGGCACCAGCAGCGCTCGAACACCGCCAACATGCGGTTCGATATCGAGCATCGCCGCGCGTTCCAGCAGCCGCAAACCCTCCAACCCATTCGCCACGCCCTGCGCAAGTAACACATCCAGCCGCGCTGTCTCCTCCGGGCCAGTAGCCACAATCAATTTCCCGCACACCTCATACGGAATCCCATGTCGCGAGCAGAACTCCGCCATCTCCCGCGCCCCCGCCACACACAGCCGCGCCTTCAGCGATCCCGCCTTGTAATAAACCCCGCTGTGGATGACCCCGCTATTGTGTCCCGTCTGGTGCCGAGCCACTCCCGCTTCTTTTTCGAGTACCACCACGCGCAACCGCGGAAACCGCTCGCTCACCTGCATGGCAAACGAAAGCCCAACAATCCCCCCGCCAATCACTGCGATGTCATAGGTCATAAGTTTGTGTGTCTTGTGGAGGGCAGGCGTCCCGCCCGTCCAAGCCGTGCAAAGCACGGCAGCCCACCGAAGATGATCCTATCTCACCCCCGCCCACCGCACTGTGACGTAAGAACAACGGAATGTGACGCAAGAAAAAAAGCGCGGGTGCCCTCGTCTCACGCTTTTCGAAACGTGGGTACGGACACCAGCGCCCCCTCAATTACCAATTACAAGTCATCAATTACAAATTCCCGGCACCCTCTGCGTCTCGGCGGTAGCTTGCCAGCGCCAGATCGCGCGCTACTGGACAGTTAAAGTCACCACATTCCCGTGCGCCGCCCCACCCGCAGCCGTCGCCGTCACCGTAATCTGCGACGAGCCCACTACCGTCGGAGCCGCCACCGTCACAAAAGCCGATCCCGGAGCAGCCGTTGTCGCCGGCGTAGCCGTCACCGTGACCGTCGCCGGGTTCGGCACCACTGCCGGAGGCGTATACATCCCCGTTCCGCCTATCGTGCCATTCGCATTGCCGCCCGTGACCGCCCAGGTTACGCTCTGGTTGGCCGTGAACTGTTGCTGATTACCACCCGCCGGCCACGAGTTGCCAGGCTCATCAGCAAACAACACAGTCCCCGTTTGCGGATTCACCGTCACCGGTGTTGTGGTGCTGCCACTGCCCGAGACTCCGCCGCAAGAAATCAGCGCCATCAATCCAAGCCCCAGGCAAATCGCCGTGATCCCGGTGTAGAGACGCGGCTCGCCGCGTCTTGCTCGCCCGACCCCCACAATCCCCACCAGTACCACCCACAAGAAGAGCGTGTAGGGACGGCCGCCCCCGGCCGTCCAAGCCGTGCGCAGCACGGCCCCTACCCGCAGCCCCGACTGCGTCCCCAAGTTCGGCCCAATCGTCGTAATCGTAAGCGTCACCGTAGTCGTCCCCGCCCCCGCCGCAATTGTCGACGGACTAAACCCGCAACTGACGCCGGACCCCCCGCTAGTCAACGCCGGCAAGCCCGTGCACGCAAAACTCACCCCCGAGCTAAACGTCCCACCCCCCACCGGAGCCGCCGAAAACGTATAGCTGGCGCTCTGTCCCGCCAGCACTGTCACCGAAGTGCTGCCCGTGTCCGTCCACGTGAAGTCCGCAGTCGTCCCCGTTACCGTCAGCGTCTCCGTGGGCGTAGCCTGCGTCAGCGTGCCGTCCGTTCCCTGGATCGCAAAATTGAATGTCCCCGCCGTAGCGCTGCCCAGCGTCACCGTAAACGGAGCACCCGCGACCGTAGGCGTCACCGTCGGAGGCGCAATTCCGCACGTCCCCGGAGCTCCTGTCGTACACGCCAGCGCGACGCTCTTGCTGTATCCGTTTACCGCCGTCAGCGTCCCGTTCCACGTTACGTTCTGATCCACCACTGTTGTGCTTGGAGTCGCCGTCGCCGCAGTCGTGAAACTCGGCACCGGCGCCGTTACCGTCAGCCCGAACGTCTGCGTCTTCGCCGCCGGAGCTCCCGCCGTCATCGCCGAGATCGTCACCGTAACCGGACCACCTAACGGAGCTCCTGCCGCCGCCGTCACCGTCAACGTGACCGCCTCGGGTGACGAAGACGTCGGACTCACTGAGCTCGATGGCAAGAACACGCAAGCCGCTCCAGTCGGCAGGCCCGCCGAGCAACTCAGTGTCACCGTCCCCGCAAAACTCCCCGCCGCCGTCACCTGGAACGTGCTCGTCCCCGACGTTCCACCCTGCCCAACCGTGAGCGAATTCGGACTGGGTGCCGTCAAATCGAAGTCCACCACATACAGCGTAACCGCCGCGTCGTTTGTGATTGTGTATGGGTCCGTTCCACCGCGTGCGCGTTGAAGCTGTAATCGCCCACACTTCCGCTCGCGATCAAGTTATAAGTTGCCGTCGGCGTTATCTGTTCGGGATCCGGCACGCAGGTCGCGGGCGCCGCGCCGGTGCAACTTAAATTTACCGGGCTCGCGTATCCGTCCTCCGCCGTCAGCGTGCCACTGAAAGTAGCCGTCTGTGTCGGGAAAATCGTTTGCGGCGAGTTGGAAATGACGTTCGTGTAGTTCGCCGACAGGGCGTAGTTCCAAATACCGCGCCCGTACGTCGACGCCACCAGCGTTTTCGTGCCCGCGTAATTGAAAAGTTGCAGCGCCGTCACCGGAGCGTTCGGCAGAAATCCCGAAACTCCCGGCCCCGGCGGCGGACCAACCTCCGTCCAACTCGGAGCGCTCGTCGCACTCACAAAAATGCCAACGTCGGTTCCCGCGTAAACCAGTCCCGCTTGCGCATCCACCAGCAACGCGTTCACCGGAGCGTCCGGCAATTCCCCCGAGCCCGTGCCCGTCCAGTCCGTCCAACTCGCACCGGCATTCGCAGTCTTCCACGCGTGCGAAGTGGGGAATCCCGGCGTGCTGAATCCCATGATCCCCACGTATGCGGTGTTGCCAGTCCCATCGGACGAATCCATCGCGACCGTTGAAATCGCATACCCGTTCGGATTCACATTCTGGGTTGCGTTCGCGGTGACATTCGTCATCAAACTGACGCCCGCGTTAGTCGTTACCCATACTTCGCCGCCAGGCGACCCGCTCAGCGGCCCGTATCCGTTGGTTACCGCATATACCACCGTCGAATAGCCGTTCGGCGCTGGACCGCCCGCGGCTACCGCATTGACCAGGTTGATTTCATCGCCCGTACACAAACCCGTTCCTAACGTGTCGAGATCATTGCTGAGTTGCAACGGAGCCGTTCCGCTGGTGCTGATCTGCCACACCCGGCACGTTCCCACCAGCATTTCACTGCTATTCTGCGGGTCCAGAATGTAGGGAGTATCGTAAGCTCCCTGATCTCCACCCAGATCGTTGGAGCCGACGACTTGGAGAAATGAATTATCGTTGCACGCGGTTCCCGACTCACACTTCATAATCGTGACCGTAGGGGTTCGCCGCAAACCACTCGTCCGGGTTGCTGGGATTGATCGCATTGAATCCGCCATCCCCGCCCCGCGCATTCTGCCAGGTACTGCTGCTGCTAGCGGTGCTGGTTTTAGGGGAGCCGTTACCTTGCGTTCCCCCGAGCAGAATGTCTGCGCTCGTGGGGTGCACCGAGACAGAAACAAATTCCGTCATCGAGCCCAGGGTCTGGCTCAGGCTGTCAAACTGATTCGTCCCGGTGCAACTGCCCGTTGTCAGCCCGGAATACCCATCGAGCGTCCGGCTGATTCCCCCGTCGTGCGCGAAGTAGCCAGGCGTTGTGTCCCCGGTAACCATGAACCCGATTCCGTGCTGGTCCGGATGCACATGCGCCGGCGCCCCGAGCGGGCTGCACCCATAGACGTGAGTTAGATTGATCCAGTCGCCTTGCAAGCAGGTTGTAGTCCCGGGCTCTAACGTGCACTTGTAAAGATTGATCGCGCCCGCATAAACGTCCGTTCCCGTTGAATTGGGCGGCGGCGGATCGGCAATCGCGGACAACTCCAGGTTGTACCAGCCCTGTTCCACTCCACAGCCGCTGTTCGGTCCAAACGCACTGTCGCCGCAGTTGGTGATGCCGCTGTCCGGAATCTCGGTCCAAGTCGCTCCGCCCGTAGTCGATTGCCAGATGCCCTCATCGATGGGTGTGGGATTTCCATAGGCGTCCGGCTGCACGTCGACCACCCACACATACATCTCGTTGCGCCCCGGTACCACTGCGAATTCGCCGCGATAAATCAGGCAAGTCGTTGCGTTCGAAGCAGCCGGACAGAGCGCCGATGCAAGTCCCGCAGTCGGTTGCGTAGTCAGCGGCGTGAAGTTCTGGCCATCCGTCGATGAGTACAGCCCGTGACGCCGGATGAAAGCGTAGAACGTTCCGCTAGCTCCCTGGCTCGGGTTGTAAATCACCGCCGTGGCCGATGCGGGAACGGCGCCGTCCGTGAGAGTTGCGCGGTTCCACGTCGCTCCACCATTCAGCGAGTAGTAAAGTCCGCGCACAGTCGAATTCCCATCTTCTTCCGGGCCAAGGCACGGGCTGCTGTCTCCAGCCGCCGCTGCTTCCAGGCCAAGGCACAAGCCGTTGTCTCCCGCCGTTGCAGCCACGACCAGGTTAGGATTCGCCGTGCTGAAGGCGACCTTGCTGAAACCGATTCCCAAGAAGGATTGGTCCACATTCGGAGCCTGTCCTATCCCCGTGATCTCGGTCCACGTCGAACCCGCATTTGTCGAAAGCAGAATTCCCAGCCCATAATAAGAATCAGCTGAATTGTTAGTCTCCCCGGTCCCAACCAGAATCACGTTGCTGTTTCCCGGCTGCAAAGCAATCGCGCCCACCGCTAACGTAGGCTGATCGTCAATCAACGGTTGCCAGACAACTGCAGCGGGATTGGGACTCAGATTTCCCGCGTTGATCGATTTCCAAAGACCGCCATAAGCGCCGCCTAATAGCACCGTGTTTCCGCTAGTGTCCGCGGGATCGATCAGCACCGAGGTAGCCCGCCCCGAGACCCAGTTGTAATCTTGCCCTCCGCCTCCCGTAGCATCGGAAGCGAGCGGTGCCGGCCCCAGCGGCACCCACGCTGTTGAGGCCGAAAGTGCAGCGGGTGCCCCACTCATCGCGTTCTTTGCGATGAGTGGGTGTGGGGGCGGCGACACAGGTGGAGGTGTTGAATGTGCGGCCGCAGCCGCCCTCGAAGCCCGCATCGCCATCTTCTGCCGGTAAGCCCGAAAGCGCAGCCCCGCCGCCGATTCTCCCCGAGGCACAGTCCGCCCCCGCTGGTTCCAGTTCCAGTGCAACCGATCTCGCAGATACGGACGATCCCCGCCGCGCTCTTCACCTCTCGTTTCGCCGCTTTTTTCAGCAGAGGGCGAGGGGGTAGTTTTCTTGCCAGGCTCCTGACCAAAGGCGCTGATCAAGCAACCGCCGCCGAAAAGAAAAACGAAAGCCGCGAAAAAGCTAAAGAAGAAAATAGAACGGAATGCGCGGAAACCAATGTAGGCCATAAAATTGAAACGCCACTCTTGCGCCGGCGCGACGCAGCGCACTCGTGAAGTTTCAATGATTAAGAGAAGATTTCCACGTCCTCGAAAGTCCCCCCGTCCTTGGTAGCCAGCTCTTGGGAGCGAAATACTGAGAACTGCCCGCAAGCCCAACATCCGCTATACTAATGAATCATGTCCGTGATCAAAAACATCGAAGCCATAGCTCAGGGAATGACCATCACCCTGAAGGAGATGTTTCAGCCCACGATCGTCGAGAACTATCCCGACGGTCCGGGCCCCCTGAAAGGTGCAAAGTTTCAGGAACGCTACCGCGGCATGCACGTCCTCCAGCGCGACGAGAACGGACTGGAAAAATGTGTAGCCTGTTTCCTCTGCGCGGCCGCCTGTCCCGCCAACTGCATCTACATAGAAGCGGCGGAAAACACCGCGGAAACCAGGGTCTCAGGCGCCGAACGCTACGCCCGCGTCTACAACATCGATTACAATCGCTGTATATTTTGCGGCTATTGTGTGGAGGCTTGTCCGACCGATGCGATTACGCATGGGCATGGATTCGAGCTGGCGACGTTCAACGCCAGCAATCTGATTTACCGCAAAGAACAGATGCTGGCGCCGGCTTCGGCGCACATGGGCGCCAACCAGGTGTTTGCGCAATCGGAAACGGATGCGGGCGTGAAAGGGGCTTAACGATCTTCAAGATTTTTCCACCAAACGCCGGTCCCGCAAGGACCGGCGTTGTCGTATGGAAAGCAGTTTCGTGAACCAATGTCCAACTTTCTCCAACTCGTAAATGAGCGCGTCGTCATCTATGACGGCGCCATGGGGACAAACATCCAGAAGCGGAATCCCACCCTGGACGATTACTGGGGCAAGGAGAATTGCAGCGAAGTACTGGTGCTCAGCCGTCCCGACATTATCCGCGAGATTCACGCCGATTTTCTTCGCGTGGGCTGCGACATCGTGGAGACAAATACTTTCGGCGGGACGGGCATCGTTCTGGGCGAGTTCGAACTGCGCGACAAAGTTCGTGAGATCAACCTGAAGGCGGCGCAACTCGCCCGCGAAGTGGCGCAGCAATTCTCAACCAAGGACAAGCCAAGGTACGTAGCCGGATCAATGGGGCCAACCACAAAATTGCCCTCACTGGGACACATCGGTTGGGACGCGATGGCAGCTTCCTACGAAGAACAGGCGGCAGCGCTCATCGAGGGCGGAGTCGATGTGCTGCTCATCGAGACCTGCCAGGATCTGTTGCAGGCCAAGATTGCCACGGTCGCGGTGCTGGAGGCAATGCGCAAGGCGGGCAAGCGTTTGCCAGTACAAGTTCAAGTAACGCTGCAAGAATCCGGAACCATGCTGCTCGGCACCGAAATCGGCGCGGCGTTGACCGCACTCGAGCCCTACGATATCGACATCATCGGCTTGAACTGCGCGACCGGTCCAGCGGAGATGAATGAGGCGGTCCGTTATCTAGGCTTGAACTCCACCAAGCATATTTCGGTTTTGCCGAACGCCGGACTGCCGCAGAACGTAGGCGGGCATGCGGTGTACAAGCTCTCGCCCAAAGACTTAGCGGACTATCACAAACACTTCGTGCAGGATTACGGAGTACGCATCGTAGGCGGATGTTGTGGCACAACTCCCGACCATCTGAAAGCCGTAGTCGATGCGGTGACGGGCGTGGAGCCGGCAAAGCGCAATGTGAAGCCGGTAGGCGCAGCGTCAAGCGCCTACACATCAGTCCCGCTGGATCTGGAACCGAAGCCTCTGATCGTCGCGGAAGAGATGAACACCACAACGCGCGTCGATCATTTCCGCAAGCTGGTGCAGGCCAAGAAGTACGACGACATCCTGACCCTGGCGAAAAAGTTGGCGAACGAAGGCTCGCACATGCTCGACCTGTGCTGCGCCATCGTGGGCGAAGACGAAAAGGGATACATCTCCGCGATCCTCGAAAAAATCGCGACCCGCGTGCCCGCGCCGATCCTCATCGACAGCACCGAAGCCGACGTGGTGGAAGAAGCGCTGAAGCGCATCCCTGGCAAAGCCATCATCAATTCCATCAATCTCGAAGACGGTGAGAAGCGCACCTCGAAAGTGTTGCCCATGGCGAAGCGCTATGGCGCGGCCGTGATCGCGCTGACCATCGACGAAGAGGGCATGGCGCTGACGGCGGACAAAAAAGTCGCGATCGCGCATCGCATCTTCGATCTCGCGACAAAAAAGTACGGTATCCGTCCGGTGGACTTGCTCTTCGACGCGCTGACGCTGCCGATTTCGACCGGCCAGGAAGAATACCGTTCAGCAGGCATCGAGACCTTGAAGGCGGTGAAGCGCATCCGCGAAGAGCTGCCGGAAGTGAAAACGGTGCTAGGCGTCAGCAACATCAGCTTCGGCCTCGACGCTTATCCGCGCCGGGTTCTGAACTCGGTGTTTCTGCATGAGGCGGTAGAAAACGGCCTCGATGTTGCCATCGTCAATTACACCAAGATTTATCCGCTGTACAAGATTCCAGCGGAAGAAGTGGAACTGGCCCGCAAACTGATCTACCAGGACCGCTCAAACGGCGATCCGTTACAGATTTACATGCAGCATTTCGCGGGCATGAAAGGCAAGGCGCAGGCGCAGA
Source organism: Terriglobales bacterium (assembly GCA_049512675.1). Lineage (GTDB taxonomy): Bacteria > Acidobacteriota > Terriglobia > Terriglobales > Acidobacteriaceae > Acidiflorens. The sequence goes on from JBEKWX010000030.1 coordinate 12,953, forward strand.
GCACAGCGCATGTGGCAACGCTCTCCATCGAGGACAAGCTGAAGTACGCGATCATCAACGGCGAAAAATCGGTGGGCGATGGGAAGACGAAGCGCAGTCTGGAAGAGTTGCTCGAAGAAGCGCTGGTCGAGTACAAGCCGCTCGATCTGATCAACACCGTGTTGCTCGACGGAATGAAGACAGTGGGCGACTTGTTCGGAGCGCGCAAGATGCAGTTGCCGTCGGTTCTAGATTCAGCGGGAGTGATGAAGGCCGCGGTAGCCTATCTAGAACCAAAGATGGAGAAGAAAACTGGCGCGCAGCAGAAGGGAACGATCGTGCTCGCCACGGTGAAGGGCGATGTGCACGACATAGGAAAGAATCTGGTCGACATCATCCTGTCGAACAACGGCTTCAAGGTCGTGAACCTGGGAATCAAGCAGCCGGGCGACACGATCATCCACTCCGCGCAGGAGCACAAAGCCGATGCCATCGGCCTGAGCGGCCTGCTGGTGAAGTCGACGCTCGAGATGAAGTACGTAATCCAGGAACTGGAACGGCAGAAGCTGGAGTTTCCGGTGATCTGCGGAGGCGCGGCCCTGACAAGGAAGTATGTGGAAGATGACCTGCGCCGCGAGTATTCGAATTCGGTGTTCTACGGAGAAGACGCCTTCGCAGGCCTGCACGTAATGGAAGACCTGGCGGCGGAGGACGGCAAGCGCGAGGCGCGGCTGCAAGACGGCAGGACGGTGAAGGAATACGCGAAAGCGGCTGCCGTGGATGAAGAAATCGGCCCGGTGTTCTCGGAGCGTAGCGCCGTGGTGACCGATGCGCCGAATATTCCAGAGCCTCCATTCTGGGGCGTGCGAGTGGTGAAGGATTACGATCTGCGGGAGATTTTCAATTACATCAACGACACGGCCTTGTTCAAGAATCAGTGGCAGCTGAAGACCGCGTCGCCGGAAGATTACGCAAGGCTGGTAGAGGAGAAGTATCGTCCGATCAAGAAGAAGCTGGAAGAAGATGTGATAGCAGCGGGATGGTTCGAGCCAAAGGTTGTGTACGGATATTTTCCAGCGCAAGGCGACGGCAATGACGTAGTAGTCTACGACCCAGACTCACGTAGGGACAGCCGCCCCCGGCTGTCCAAGCCGAGCGAAGCTCGGCAGGATTTGAAAGGGCACGGCTTCAGCCGTGCCGTTCAGGGCCAAAATCAAGAGGGGGCTTTGGCCCCCGAGGCCAGCCCCCGCGAGCTCCTCCGCTTCACCTTCCCCCGCCAGAAAGAAGGCCGCCGCCTGTGCATCTCCGATTTCTTCGCCGCGCCATCCTCCGGCAAGATGGATGTGCTCGGCCTGTCGCTAGTGACGATCGGCCCGAAAGCATCGGTCGAGACGCAGCGCCTATTCGAAGGCGGAGAATATACGCGCTATCTCTATCTCCACGGCCTAAGCGTGGAGACGGCGGAGGCGCTGGCCGAATTCCATCATAAGAAGATGCGAGAAGAGTTAGGCATCGCGGGCGAGGACTCGCCGCACATTCGCGATCTGTTTCATCAGAAGTATCGCGGCTCGCGCTATTCCTTCGGCTATCCGGCGTGTCCGAATCTGGAAGATCAGACAAAGCTGTTCGCGCTGCTCAAGCCGGAGGAGAACGTAGGTGTGCGGCTGACTTCGGGCTTCTTGCTGGAGCCGGAGCAGAGCACGTCGGCGATCGTGGTGCATCATCCGGGGGCGAAGTATTTTGTGGTGTAGAGCTTTGCAGTGCCAAGACGCCGGGTGCCCCACCCTTCGTCTTTTGAAGGGTGGGATTCTGCGCCCACCGCGTGTGATCTTTCGCTGACTCCTGCAGCCCCCTCGATCATAGAGCGCACCGATGATCCCCATCACCCACCTCCACCAACCGCGTGCTGGGCACCCCATTTTCGCTTTGTGCGAAGGGCACGCGACGGTGCTAAACTCTCGCCAATATGGAACCCATGACGCAGCGATTCACGATCGAACTCCGAAGATTGCAGCGCGATTGCCATGACTTCTGCTGTATGTGCGGCCGCCTGTTCAAGACGGCCGATACGGCGCATTCGGGCTACGCCCAGGACGCCAGTCCGCTCTACGTGGGGGACTGTTGCGCTTCTAACCTGAAGGAAGCCGCGGCACGCAATTACTGGCAGCCGCGAGCATATGACATTCCCGACGACAACGCGTCGCTCTGGCGGTACATGGACTTCTCAAAGTTCGTGCTGTTGCTGAAAGAGAAGGCGCTATATTTCGCCCGTGCCGACCACGTCGGGGACAAGTTCGAAGGAGCCAAGGGTGTAAGCACAAATAGGACTTTATGGGACGATCATTACTTACGGTTTTTCCAGGAGGCCGTTCGCAACCCACCACCGGGGCATACCTGTAGTCTGTCTGATGAAGAAGTGCAGCGGGAAGCGGAAAGACTTCTAAAAGACCTTCGAACAACGGGCCAACGCGACCTAGGGAACAGTTACCTAAGCTGCTGGCATGAGAGTGAGACTGAGTCCGAGGCACTCTGGCGCCTCTATTGCCCACCACCATGTTCCGGCATTGCCATCCGCACTAACTACGCATCCCTGAATCATAGCTTGGGCGATGACCCTGACATAGCGATCGGCAGAGTCCGCTATATAGATTTCCGCAGGGCCTTTGCAGGTGTTAACGACGCAATATTTCGAAAACGCTATTCGCTCAGCCACGAAAGGGAGGTGCGCGCGGTAATACACGATCACAAGACCCAAGAAACCGTCGGACTACTGCGGCCAGTTGATCTGGCCCTATTGCTTGATCAGATAGTGATCTCACCATTTACGAGTACATGGTTCGAGGCAGTACTGAAAGAGACCATGTCGAAGTTCGAGGTGACCATAGAGGTAGCGACCTCCGAGCTGATGCTGGAACCGTTTTACTAAAAACCGCGCGCCGGGGGCCCCGCTCTTCGTTTCCTGAAGGGCGGTATTCTGCGCCCGCCGCCTGTGATCTTTCGCGGACTCCCGCAATCTGACCCCTACCCGTTTTCATCACAAACGCGATGTACGAGCCATCACAGACATCCAACCGCCCGTCGGCGACAATGGAGTCGACCTGTAGCACGCCCGAGGTGCGCCCATCACCAGGACGCTCCTCGAAGCTGCCCCAGCCCACGAGTCGGCGCTCTTTGAAAACACGAAGTTGAGGCAGTCGGTTGTCAAGCCCCCCTGTCAAATCCTGCGAGGAAGCCAAACAAGCTATCTCCTTATTCCGGAATATTATACAAATAACTCCTTAATAATCAAAGATTTGAAAGGAATTTCCCGCCAAACTTATGATTCTAAAGGACAGGGATATTAAAATTTTTTCGTGATGCCGGATAGTACGTTAGGAGTGAACAAATCGCACCCAAAGTGAGAAAGTCAAGCTAAGTCCTTATTCTTGAATACTTTGACAATAAGTCCTTTGCATTGAATGCTTTGGCGGCATACACGCTAACCAAATGACTCCAATAGACATGGGGAGGGGGTGGGGGGGGTAGGGGGGGGTAGGGGCGGTTACGAACTTTCTTCCATGTACTCCGACTCTACGCGGGAAAGCGGGCGGGAGTGCATTCTGACTATCAGCAGTCCGACCAGGACTGCGCTGACCAGCATGACCACCCTTATATATAGGCCGGCGTGAAAGGTCTGGTCGCCGGCGGCGGTTCGGACGAGGCCGGAGGTGGCGCTGATGGTGCAGAATCCGAAATAGAATTTTTCCATCCATCCGCTGGAAATGATGAGCAGCCAGAAAAGAATGGCGGAGACGATGGCAAAGATTCCGCAGAGAATCCAGGTGCCGCGCGATACCGTGGACGCTACCCAGATGCCGGTGGAAGGTTCGGCGGCAACCATCTGCCTGACCGCAATCAGGAGGAACACTACGGAGTGCACCAATGCGACAATGGCGCGTTTGCGGTTGGTCAGAATGGAAAATCCGGCCATATTAACCGTACTGTAGCGGAAATGGCGGGCATGAAGCAGTGACCTAGATCACACGAGGCGGGAACCAGCTGCTAATGCTCATGTGGGGTGGACTTACTCCACGGACTTGCGGGACACTACACCGGGGAGAGTTACAGCAAGTGACGCTATGAAAATCGACAAACTACTCAAGCGCTACCGCATCGAAGACGGGAAACACTTCAGCCTCAAGGATTACGACCCCGCGGACACGCACGGGCTGGGGTCCGAACAGAAGCCGCAGTCGGAGGAACTGCTGGCGAACGGCGTCAAAGAAATGAGCCACCTACAGGACGTTCTTGCGGCGCAGGACCGTTGGGGCCTGCTGCTGATTTTTCAGGCCATGGACGCGGCCGGGAAAGACGGAACGATCAAGCACGTTATGACGGGCGTGAATCCGCAGGGAGTGCAGGTATGGGGGTTCAAGGAGCCGTCCGTCGAAGAATTGCACCACGGTTACCTGTGGCGAACCTCGAAGTGCATGCCGGGGAGAGGTCAGA
>JBEKWX010000031.1:0-17341 GCA_049512675.1 Terriglobales bacterium
AACTGGACGGCGGCCGGAATGTTCTCGGTGTATTGGCCTACCCAGGGCCGCACGCGAAATGTGACCGGCGAGTCTACGTTCCTGCTAGACCGGCAATTGACGAAACCCTGGGATGCGTTTGTCGAGTATGCGGGCGATTTTCCGGAATTCGGCGGGCCGCGGCACTTACTTCATTGCGGGACAGCTCTAAAGATAACCAAGCAGCAGCAGATTGACTTTCATGTCGGCGTGGGCCTATCGTCGGCGGCGGTGGATCATCTCATCGGAATCGGCTATTCGTTCCGCATTCAGGCGATCCGGCGCTAGTGTCCGGCGCTAGTGTGCTAGTCAGGCTTCCCTGTGTAGTGTTGTTCGTGGTGGACATCGGCGTGGTCCTCTAAGGACTCCAGGTGAGTGACGACCTCAGCGGGCATCCCCAGTTCGGCCGGCAAGCGTTCTTCCAGAATGGTTGCAAGCCGGTGGGCCTCGCTGACGGATGTCAGGCGCGGGAACAACAAGTGTACTTCGATGATCTGGCGATACCCGGTGGTTCGGAAGCGTACGCCATGATATTGAATGGCTAGTTCTGAGCAAATTGAGTCCAGCTTGTCCCGAATTTTCCGGCCGGCTGCGGGGTCAGAATAGTCCATCAGTCCGACTGCCGAGCGCCACACCAAGCGCCCTCCTGACCACAGGATATTTGCCGCGACCGCGATCGCCACCAGCGGATCGAACGGCTTCCAGTGCGTCAGTAGCACCAGCCCAAGTCCTCCCACCACACCAAAGCTGGTCCAGCTATCAGTCAAAACGTGTTTGCCATCGGCTTCGAGAATGAGGGAGTTGGTGCGCCGGCCGGTCCGCAGGAGATAGTAACCGAGACCGGCATTGACCACTCCCGCTATCAGGACCAGGACTGTGCCTGTTCCCAGGTGCTCCAGTTGTAGACCGGCGATCCACATCCGGATCGACTCATAGAGAATTGCGATCGCAGCCACGACGATCATCGCTCCTTCAAATCCAGCGGAGAAGAAGGTAATCCGCTCGTAACCGTAGAGGAATTGAGGGGAAGCTGATTTTGTGCTGAGCCGAAGACTAAAACCAGCAAACCCCACGGCAATCACGTGGACGACCGATTCGGCCGCGTCGGAGAAAATGGCAGCCGAATGCGTCATGAAATAGACTGTCGTCTTACCGATCAGCATTGCCAAACCGACAATCAAGGAAAGACGCATGGCGAATTGCGCATCGTGCAACTCCCGTTCGTCTCTCCGTGTTGCCGGGCTAACCATGGCTTGCGTAGGCACGTTCTTTATCCCTAATATCCCTATCCCTGGTCGAGAAGCTTAGCACTTGGCACATAGTTCCACAGAGATCGCACCACAAGATGTGATTTCGCTCACGTACTAAGCGCGGCGGGCTGGGTGATTCCGCACGAGTGGCCGCCAGGAATCTGACTCGCTTCCACGGGGGTGTGGCGGCATGGATTCACGGATTGATCAGCCGACAGCGGAGAAAGCAAAGGAGTCGTGTCGTCGAAACTTACTCCCTTTCAAACCCATCGTGGCGGCACTAGAATGCCCCAAGCGCGAGCTGCCCGTGCTCCCCGTTCCGGCAGTCCAAAACCCCAAGGTTCGCGGTAGCACCCGGCCTCGCTGCAGAGCAACTGCGCGTTCTCCGATGCATGGGCTTGTGGAATTTGCGATGTGGGCCGGGCTGCTGGACATCAGCCGCAATCCCATCTCGCTTGTCCAAAACAGCGGAGCAATGCGCCGGCTGCGCGGTGGGAATCTCCGCGCGGTCCAAGACCAGAATAAAGACAGCAGACTGCGCGAATCCTCTACACCGGCGTAACATCCATATCGCTAAGTATGGACGAAAATCAGACTTCCGCTCCCCCCTCGACCCCGAACCCCGCTAAATGGGCTGCTCAGTTGATGGCTGCCGTAATTCTAGCCGAGGGGATCTGGGGATTGCTTGCTTCTCTCACCAGCAATTTACTGGTGCCGCTGCTGGCTAGGGTTATGGATGGAGACCCTCAGTCTCCGTCGTACCTCGGCAAAGGTGAGTTGAACGTTCCAGCGCTGTTCAACTCGTTCTTGGCGTTTTGCCTTGCAGGAATTGTGTTTGTCCTGCTGTATGGGTGGTCACAGAGGAAGCCCGCCCCAGTACGCGTGAAAGTGATGCGGGTGCCCAAGAAAGTTTCGCAACCTACTGCCGGACCGCTTTCCATTATGGCTCCTCCAGAGCCCGTTGCTGTCGCGGCCCAAACAGCGGTGATTCCGCCTCCAGCACCGCAGATTTCGCCGGCACCCGTTTCAGTTCCTCCGGTGCCGGCACCGCAGCCGTCGAAAGCGACGCCACCGCCGGTGGTGGCCCCAGCCAAGCCGCAGCCTCCAAAAGAGGTCTACTACAACATTGTCGGGGAGCCCATTAATCCGACCGAGGACAAATAGGCGCCCCACGAAGATGTGCCATGTTAGCCCGTGATCCACAGGCGAACAGCCACAACGCAACCCTGCGCCCCCAAGTTGGCACCACGTCAGGAGAAGACTCTTGATTCACGAAGAGTATTTTCGGGTTCGAAGTTCTCAACTGCGAGAACCCCGGCTGCTGATACTACCCGGCTTTCGTGAACGCGCCGGAGATTGGCTTCGATAGCAGCGAGCCCAATGTCCTGTTCGGCTTTGCGCTTGCGGATGACTTCTTCACAATAACGATCGGCAAAAGAGCAAGGTCATCCTTTGGCGGTGCGAATGTCGATAAACGTACGCAGACAGTTGCTCTTTTTGTGGGGGTCGTTCCAACTCCGGTGCGGGCATCCGGTTCCTTGCTTTTGGCTTGCTCGGGTGACATGAATGCTACCGTGCCGAGCGTAGAACCGGGGCGAGCCGAGGGGCATCCCCTTTGCGGTCAGACTGCGGAAGAGATACCGCTACTGCAAATTCGAGCCAAACATAACTGCGCAAGCAGACTTTTCCAGCGTTTCCACGCGTCATCGCGGGCTTTTTTGTTGGCGTCGCTAGCGTCGGGCGCTTCGCCGGGCCGCATGAACCCGTGCCCGGCGCCGTCAATCAAGTAAAACTGACCGAAACCGATACGTGGTTCCGGTCAGCGCAAAACACTTCTCGCTGCAAATGCTGATTAGCTTATTTGTTGTCTTCTCTTGCTTCCGCGATGTGGGCCTGGTGCCCTGCTTCGGACACGGCGGCCACAAACGCCTCTCCGCTTGCGGGAGTGGGCACCGTGCCGGAAAGAATGTTGCGGAACATCACGTGCTCGCCATAAATGGCGCGCGTGGAGTCGTTATCCTGCTCCACTACCGCACCTTCCAACGTCAAGCCGGCGAACACGCCTTTCGAGCGCGAGTATGTTAGCACTTCAGTGTTCAGCAATATGTCAGTTCCGGCGGAAGTGTGACGGCCTACCGGGCCCGCTGCTACCGATCCTTCACCTGTCATTTCGAACTTGCTGGAAAGCAGATGCTGTAAACCACGGTCGTTCATAACCAGCATGACCAGGTCCACGCCTTCGATTCCGATCTGCAATCCCCAACTCCCACCGCCAACCGAGATAAATGCGGGAGCGCTCCAGCCTTCTGGCGTGCGGCAGGTAGCCACTCCACGTCCGTGCTTGGCGCCAAAGATGAAGCCACCTTTGATCAGGTTTGGCACGATGACCATGCACTTTGCGCCGTTCAAAACTTCTTCGGGAATGCCTTTGTCGGGCGTTGACATGATCGATTGGAGAACATCCACGGATTTTTGCAGTCGATCGACGGTATCTTCACGATCCGAGCCTGCGAACGCGAACGTGCCAACCAAACCGATCAAACTCATCAATAGCAGCGACATTACCTTTTTCATGATTTTTCCTTTTCGGATCTTCGAAACTAAGAGAAGACAACTTCAGATGGGCTGACTTAGCTCAGAGAACCTGAAAGAGAGAGAAGAGGTACTCGTCTCAAGCGTTATGGTCGCACAGCGGAAAGAAGGATATCTGGTCTAAATTGCTCACCTTCGCGGTTTGTCGAAGAGCATCGCTCGCGCCGGCCACCAATTATCTGTCCTAGCGACGTGCATCTGTTCAGAATCGTGTAGTTCCATCCCGAATGCTTCGCCAGACTTCTCGCGCGAAGGGCTTGTCCTTATCGTCAGTCGCCAATTGGAGAGGGTTAGCCGGTCCACGGTCCGTTCCTTCCCGTGACCTGCCCGGACGCCGCAGATGCGCCGGCGTTTGAGACCTTAGCTTTGATCCATGAAGTTGGGCTGGCTTCACATTCAGCACGAAATGAACAGTCGCCAATAGAAAGTGAGGCCCGTCAGACTTGACCACGAGTGCGTCCACGGACTTCAAAGCATCGGCGGGTATTTCGACGTGATCGGCCAGCATTACGATGGGTACTTCCGGCCGGACCTGCTTGATCTCGTCGGCAACCGCTGCGCCATCCAGCAGACCCAGGTGGTACTCTAGGACAACCGCATCCACGGGCCGCGACATGAAAAGCCGCAGACCATCGGAACCGTTGGTGGCGGTCGCCAGGTCGTATCCGTTTTCCTGCAACCAACTGAGTTGGGATGGATCCCGGTGTATACACAGCAGAGTATTGTTGGCATTCATACGCGTCATGCACGTATATAAGCAAGCCTCCGACAATTCTGTTCAAAATTGCTCAGTTCAGCAGCCGGCGGAAAATGCGGGCGGGTGAAAACCGGCACATTCAAGCTACGGGCAGCCCTATGTATTTTCAGGCCGTGGTTTTGTCTTATTGGAAATGTCGTACTCTGCGACTAGCCTCCGCCCCTCGGCAATCCTTGAGCCTTAACGGCATCGTAGAACGCGTTACTTCTAGGAGTTGGGACCCTTTCCTTGCGTAGTGGGAGCCGGTCTCTTTCGAGCGGCAATCGCTTGAAGCTACTGCTGCCCAGGCCCGCGCAGCAAGCTCAAGATGTGCAGTGCCCGAGTGATAACCCTCTGCTCTTTTTCGCTGTCGCCTGGCGATTTTGATAAACTCTGCGATCGCTCTAGAATCGCGGCCTCTGCGCCCTCGATCCGCTGCAGCAACTTGCTCCGGTCAGACTCGAGGAGTGCGGCGCGGTAAAGCGTCTCCCAATCTTGGCATTTTGAACTATTCAGTGTCTTTGCTCCTCGAGCTCTGGGCTCTTGGGTGATCGGCGCAAACATGGGATGTGAACTCTTTGTCGCGCTGTAACTCGAAGTTGCGCATCGTTTCATCTAAAGATGCGCCGGTGTATGTACCAGAAGGCTTGAACCGCCAGGCACATTCGGAGCAACCAAAACCCCGAAACTGCTGTTGCTCAACCCACGCCAGCTTCCTGCTCATGGCTGCCTATATCGGTGCGCCCCAACATGTCTGCTCGCATGCCTTGCACCCGCTTGCCCTCGAGGGACGCAGCGTTCTCCTTTCGCAGCGGCGTACTGCCTGATTGCAGCAGAAACCGTCACCGAGTCAGGGCGTGGCGGAAGGTGCACAGACATGACGAACTTTACACAGACCAATTTCGATGGTCTGTCGGGTACCCTACATACATAGAAGATTCTTGTTCGTGCGCACGCCAATTTCGGGACCTCGTTTGAAGTGGTGGAATCGCTTAAGTGTTCTTCAGGTTTCGTGCGGCTTGAAGCGGTCAGTATTGCTCAGTATTAGGGGTCGTATCCAGCATAGTGTTCATTGGGTCTCAAGAGGGGTTCGCCATGCCCTCCGAGAATCCTACCCTGTTTCGCGCAGCATGACGGGCGAGTGCATCCCGCCTGCAAGGGTTTTCGGTTCTGATCCTAGTGTTGTTAAGGATGGTTTGTGGAAAGCAAAGGTCTCCAAGTCGTGCAGTCTGGCGAGCGGACGAACGCCGCAGGAAAGCCAGTCAGCAACCTGATACTTCTATCGATCTCTGATAGCGACTACAGCTCACTGCGTCCTCATCTCGAATACGTTAGCTTGCCAAACCATCTACTCCTTCACGAGGGGGGTGGAAAGCTAGAATTTGCGTATTTCCCAAATCGAGGTTTGATTTCTCTTGTAGTCGTAATGAAAGATGGAAAGACCGCTGAAGCCGGCATAGTTGGCAACGAGGGCTTTACAGGAACACCGGCGGCGGTTGGCCTGAGCAGGAGCCCGCTGCGGGCGGTGGTACAAATCACGGGAGATGGGTTTCGGGTCGAGGTCGCAGCTTTGCAAAACACTTTGGCATCCACTCCGCACCTGCAATTGCTGTTAAGCCGCTATGCCGTAGTTCAGGGGATGCAGGTTGCACAAACAGCCGCGTGCAATCGGCTGCACGATATTAAGCAGCGCCTTGCACGGTGGTTGCTGATGACTCAGGACAGAGTGGATTCGGAGTCGCTGCCCATCACTCATGATTTTCTCGCAACGATGCTAGGGACAGATAGGCCTAGCGTGAGCTTGGCAGCTGGTCTTTTACAGAAGAAGAAGCTCATCGAGTACACCCGTGGTGCAGTGAAGATCGTGAACCGCAAGAAGCTTGAAGACTCCGCCTGCGAGTGCTACGGGATTACCCAACAGTACAATGGCGAACTCGGCCTGAAATAAGTCCGCAAGTGAGGGCTCGTCCTGTTGTTTTGTTGTCGACCGAGCGCAAATCGAACGATTGCGCGTCTGGGAAAATTGAGCCGGGCCTGACTCGCTACTTCCCACCTACGCTATGGGAGTCAATGAACGCGATCGACGCGAGCCCTGGTTTAACCGCGTAGGTGGAGGCGGTCGTCGCGCGGAACTAGTGGCACTGACTAGTCGTGCAGAACCACGCCAAGCAGCGAGCTGTGGACCTGCAACCCGCCGTCCGGTCCGCCGGAGTAATCAACAAAACCGAGTTTCCTGAACCGGTTCATGAAAAAGCTCACCCGCGAACGCGTGGTGCCGACCATCTCGGCCAGACTCTCCTGACTGATTTTAGGGACCACCGTCTCGGGCACACCTTCCTTGCCAAAATGAGCGAGCAGAAGAAGTATTCGAGCCAACCGCTTTTCGCTGGAGTTAAACAAGTGGTCGACCAGATCCTCTTCGTAGCGAACATTCCGCGCCAGCAAATACGTCACGAACAAATCGGAAAACGCGTGTTCGCGGTGCAGTGCACTCATCATCGCTTTCTTGTCGATCCGCCGAATTTCACAATCCGTCATGGCAGCCGCAGATCCCATGCGCAGGGCCTGTCCTGCCAGCGCACCTTCGCCAAAGAAATCTCCGTCCGTCAACAATCCAATGGTTGCTTCACGACCGGTCTTGGAGACCACGGTGAGCTTCACTTTGCCTTTTTGGATATAGAAGACCGCGTCCGCCGGATCGCCCTGCGCGAAGATTCCCTGCTTCTTGACGAAGGTCAGGTTCTTCCTGTCCTCGCCAATCGTTGCGAGGAAGGTGTTGGGATTGAACTCGCGGCTCTTCTTATTCGCTAGTGCAAGGGAACCCATTAACTGCCATTCTAGTCCCAAAATCATGTCCAACAAAACTGCCGTCACTCATTCCCAGCCGCCAATAACTGGCTGGATGCGGCTCTGTGCGGGGCAGTCCGGTGCTAAGCTCACACTTCTCTTGCGGTTTGGCGCCACGGGTGGGGCAGCGAACACCCAAGGCTTGTTTCTTTTCGGCTTTCATGACTACACCAATGCAGGATTGCCCAACAACAAGATGGTCGATTGTGACCAGTCTTTCCCATAAACCCACAGAAGATCTGCGACAACCGAGGCCTGTATGGTCAATTTTGACCAGTCCGCAAGTCCAGTCCCGTTGAATACTGAAGAGAGGTAAACTGTACCGGTGGACGAAAACACCAGGCTGGAACCGAAGTGACTAAACCAGCCATCATAATCCCAAACCAGCGCGGTGATCGCTCGGGCCCATCTGAAGAGTAGCCTCTTTCAATACCTGTACTAAAGGAAGTGAGGGACAATTGTCACCACCAATCACCGTGTTGCCGGAAGGCCTGCTGGAAGTGGCCCCCCCACGCCCCTCGGTACAAGAGCTTTCCGCGACTCGTCCAGGATTGCAAGCGAAGTCATCGCTGCCCAGCCGGATCGCGGTAATCGGCAACTATCTTCCGCGACAATGCGGAATTGCCACATTCACCACCGACCTGTGCGCGGCCATATCCGCGGAGTACGGAACGGCGCGATTGTTGGCGCTACCGGTAAACGACACCGAACAAGGGTATGACTATCCCGCGCGAGTGCGATGGTCTCTCGCCCAGGACGACGTTAAGTCGTATCAAGACGCGGCTGATTTCCTGAACTTCAACAACATCGACATGGTGTGCCTACAACACGAGTACGGAATCTTCTGCGGTCCGGCCGGAAGCCATATTCTGCATCTGCTGCGCGGCTTGAAGATGCCTGTGGTAACTACGCTGCACACAGTTCTACGCGAGCCCGACCCTAACCAACTGATGGTCATGGAAGAGATCGCAGAGCTCTCGGATCGCCTCATCGTCATGAGCCAGCTCTCATCCCAATTCTTGCAGGAAATCTTCAAAGTGCCCGGTAGCAAGATCGACATGGTTCCGCACGGCGTTCCAGACCTGCCCTTTCTCGATCCCAATTTCTACAAGGACCGCTTTGGTGTGGAGGGAAAGGCCGTGCTACTCACGTTCGGCCTGCTCTCACCGAACAAGGGAATCGAAAACGTAATTCAAGCGCTGCCGCAGATTTTGTCCAAACACTCGAATGTTGCTTATATTGTCGCGGGCGCGACCCACCCTCATATTCTTCGGCGCGAGGGAGACAAGTATCGAGCCAGCCTCCAAGCTTTGGCGAAAGAGGTGGGAGTGGAGTCGCGCGTGATCTTCTACGACCGCTTCGTCAGCCCGGACGAAATGGCTGAGTTCATTGGCGCAGCCGATATCTATATCACTCCTTATCGCCATGAAGCGCAGGTGGTTTCCGGAACGCTCGCTTATGCACTCGGGGCAGGCAAGGCGATCATCTCGACTCCCTATTGGCACGCGATTGAGTTATTAGACGACCGCCGGGGCGCGCTGGTGCCCTTCCAAGACCCCGGAGCGATTTCACGCAAGACAATCGAACTTTTGGATACACCTGCGATACGCCATGCCATGCGCAAGCGCGCTTATCTGTTCGCTCGGGATATGGTCTGGAAAAGAGTCGCCCAGGGCTATATGGAAAGCTTCGCCCGGGTTCGTAGCGACCGCCTGGAAACGCCACAGGTGCAGTTCTCGGCCCGCGTCGCGCACAAAGCGCTGGGTCAACTGCCTGTATTAAAACTCAATCATCTGAACGCGCTAACCGATGACACGGGAATTCTGCAGCACGCAATCTTTACCATCCCCAATCGCGCCGAGGGTTATACCACCGACGACAACGCGCGCGCACTGATTTTTACAATGCTGTGGTCGCAACTGAGTAAAGGTCAGGGGAGGAAGGCAGATTCAGTTAGTACTGATGTCTCTTGCCGCTATTTGTCGTTCCTCGAGCATGCGTTCGATCCAGCGAAGGGCAGGTTCAAGAACTTTCTCGGCTACGATCGCCGGTGGTACGACGCGGAAGGCTCTGAAGACTGCCATGGGCGCGCATTATGGAGCCTGGGAACGATTCTCGGCCGGTCCGAGAATCAGGGATTGAGGTGCGCTGCCGGACGTCTGTTCGAGTTTTCCCTCCCCGCGGCAGTGGAATTCAGCAGCCCGCGTGCCTGGGCCTATACCCTGCTCGGGATTCAGGAATACCTCAATTCGTATCCGGGAGACCGCGATGCTCAGAAAGTGAGATCCGTGCTCAGCCGGCGATTGCTCGAAATGTATGAGTCGATTCGCCGCCCGGATTGGAAGTGGTTCGAGAACGTTCTGGCCTACGGCAACGCCAGATTACCCCAAGCCCTGCTGCTGGTGGGCTCGGCTTGCTCGGATGATCGTATGGTTTCCGCCGGTCTCGAGGCACTGGATTGGCTGTCGCAAACGCAGCATTGCAAAACCAACCACCACTTTGTGCCGATCGGGTCGCAAGGCTTCTATCGCCAGGGTGGGGAAAAAGCCCGCTTCGATCAGCAGCCGATTGAAGCTGCGGGCGCCGTGTCTGCGTGTCTCGAAGCTTACCGGATAACTGGTGACAGCCGCTGGTGCCGCGAAGCCTGGTCGGCCTTCAACTGGTTCCTTGGCGACAACGATCTCCAGCTTCCTCTTTATGATTCCGTCACCGGCGGCTGCCGGGACGGCTTGCATCCCGACCGCGCCAATCAGAACCAGGGCGCGGAATCAACGCTGTCGTTCTTGACCGCGCTCCTGGAAATGCACTCGCTGCCAAAATCTGAGATGTCGGCTGAAAGGTCGGAAGACTTGTCATGACTGCTCCCGAAACAACCCTGCTGAACGTCGAAAGCACGCACTACCCGTCCCTGCTTGTGCGTTACCCGGGCAATCCCATCTTGACGCGCAAGGATTGGCCGTACTCCATCAACAGCGTGTTCAATGCCGGCGCAACCTTGTTGCCGGATGGAACCACTCTGCTCCTATGCCGCGTCGAAGACCGGCGCGGCTTGTCGCATCTTTGTGCCGCGCGCTCTCGAAACGGCGTCGATGGGTGGCAAATCGATCGGGAGCCAACGCTAGCGCCCAACCCGCGGGAGTACCCCGAGGAAATCTGGGGTATCGAGGATCCGCGCATCACGTTCGTGCCGGAGTTGCAGCAATACGTGGTCACCTACACGTCCTATTCGCGCGGCGGCCCGGGAGTGTCTCTGGCTCTGACGAAAGACTTCCGTAGTTTCGAGCGCTACGGCGTCATCATGCCGCCGGACGATAAAGATACAGCGTTGCTGCCGCGGAGAATCAATGGATACTGGGCGTTGATTCATCGGCCCATGACGGCGCTCGGAGCGCACATGTGGATTTCCTACTCTCCAGACCTGCGTTATTGGGGCAGGCACAGGCTCATGTTGGAAGCGCGCCGTGGAGCCTGGTGGGACGCCAATAAAATTGGGTTGTCGCCGCCGCCCATCGAGACTTCCAGAGGATGGCTAGTCTTCTACCATGGAGTGCGACACACGCCTTCAGGCTGTCTGTATCGATTGGGCTTGGCCCTCTTCGATCTCGAGAATCCGGAAAAATGTTTACTGCGAGGAGATTCCTGGATCTTCGGGCCCGAGGCCTCATACGAACGCCACGGCGACGTTCACGATGTAGTATTTCCGTGCGGCTACACGATGGACGCCGATGGCGACACCATCAATCTTTACTACGGAGCGGCCGATTGCGCGATTGCTCTCGCTCGGGCCAGCGTGCGCGCTCTACTAGGTTGGTTGGATGTCAACGGGAGTTGCGAACGCAGGCAGAGAGCGGAAGATTTGTGAAGCCACTGCTCTCGATTTTCCGGTTTGCCTTCGGATGCCGTCACCGCCAGCGAAGCGGTGTGTTCACGATCAAGAAGCGGACGTACCAGGTCTGCTTGAAGTGCGGGCAGGAATTCGAGTATTCCTGGGCGTTGATGCACTCCGTACGGTCGACCGTCGCCGTTAGTCCAGATGCGCGCTCAACAGCAGTTCGATAGCGCGAAGCGCCGGCATTGGATGCGGTCTACACGCGTCGCAATCTTAATCTCCACATGTGAGCTATCTTGATCAGACACGAAAGCCTGCACCTGTCATTCTCATGTTACTGAGTGTGCAGACGGAGCCGCGAACGCTGATTCGTAGCTTTGATTCCTGGGTCGCTGTGAGCGGGTTCATGATCAAGTCACAGTGAGGCGACCACATCCAGACAATCGGCATTCTTCATCCGAGTGTGCGCCGCGGAGCCCAAGGCGCGACACGGACCCTAAAAGTCGCTCAGTGCAAGAAACAAGGAAGGTCAAAGATTATGCCTCTAATTCAACTGCTGGAAGTTCTCATCGTCGTCGGCGTTCTCCTGTGGCTGGTGAATCGCTTCATTCCCATGCAGGGGACCATTAAGTCAATTTTCAACGGTATTGTGGTCATAGCCGTGGTTCTGTGGATCCTGAATGTCACTGGGCTGTTCCATTCTCTTCCCAATATTCGCCTTGGGAAGGGATGATGAAGGGGTCGTTCAGGGGATATCAGGCCCCCAACCCAAGCAGTAACGCAACCCGGCAGACCTCTGCCATAAGGAGATCATTGTGAAGGCTAAGTTTCTTGTACCAATCGGAATCGCACTTAGTGTGAGCGCATTTGCTCAATCGAATCGCCCAACCACCATAGCCGTCGAGCCCATGAGTCCGACGCCGATATTCCGAGTAACTGTCGTCAGTCGCAGCGTGCAGGCCGTCAACTACGAGCATCGCAGCGGAGCCTCCAAACTCGACTTCGCGGGCACGGACTTGATGCCTTTAGCAAATGGTGTAGCCAAGGTGAATAGTCGGCGAGGATCCATTGAGGTTGACGCTGAATTTGGCGACCTGCGGGCGCCGACGACTTTCGGCAATGAGTACCTAACCTATGTTTTGTGGGCGATTTCTCCTGAAGGCCGGGCAGTGAACCTGGGCGAAGTGTTAGTCGGCGACAACCATCGCAGCAAGCTTCGCGTAACCACCGACCTTCAGGCTTTCGCTTTGATCGTTACTGCGGAACCTTATTATGCTGTCCGTCAGCCGAGCAATGCAGTCGTGCTTGAGAACGTGGTTCGCGAGTCCACCAAGGGAACCACCGAATCCGTCAATGCAAAGTACGAACTGATGGAGCGCGGTGGATACATTCCCACCGGCTACCGGTTCGACCCTGTCGTGCTGAATGCGAGGTTGCCGTTGGAATTCTTCGAAGCGCGGAATGCACTGCGCATCGCGCAATCCGAAGGAGCCGAGCAGTATGCCAGCGACAGCTATCAACGCGCAGTCCAGTTGACCAACAATGCGGATGAATTTGCCACCACCCGACACACCGACGAAAAGGGATTGATCGCGGTCTCCCGTAGTGCGGTTGAGGCGGCTGAGGATTCTCGCGAAATCGCAGTCAAAAAACTGGACGAGATACGCCTGGCCAACGAACGTCAGGCATCGAGCGACGCACAGGCCCAATCGCAGGCGCAAGCCGACAGCGCGATTCGGCAGAAAGATCAAGCCCAGTCGGACGCGGCGAGAGCTCAAGCGGACAAGACTCAAGCCGAATTGGATGCAGCAAAAGCCCGCGCCGACGCTGTTGACGCACAAACTGCGACCGCACAAGCTAAGGCGGATATGGCGACCAGCGAGGCTACGTCAGCCGCTGCAATCTCCGCCGCTCAGGCAGATGCGGACCAGTCTCGTCTGGCTGCACAGCAAGCGGAAACCGACAAAGCTGCTATGCGCGCGAAGTTGTCCGAGCAATTGAATACCATTCTTGAGACTCGCGATAGCGCGCGCGGGCTCATCGTCAGCATGTCCGACGTTTTGTTTGACACCGGAAAATACTCGTTGAAGCCGGGGGCACGAGAGAAGCTGGCGAAAGTCGCCGGTATCTTGCTGGCCTATCCCGGACTCGACATTGAAGTCGGTGGCTACACAGACAATGTGGGCAGCGACGAAATGAATCAAACGCTGTCTGAAAATCGTGCTGGATCGGTGCACGACTACCTCGTGCAACAAGGGGTGTTGACGAATTCGGTGTCAGCCAGAGGTTTCGGCAATACCTTGCCAGTAGCCTCCAACGATAACTCCTCCGGACGTCAGCAGAATCGGAGAGTTGAACTTCTCGTATCCGGCGAAGCCATTGGCATCGCGGTTAACGTGACAACAGGAAGCTTGCAGTAGGCAAGCGTACGTAACGATCGACCATGGAGGCAACACCTATGAACCTAGTTGGATTTATCAGCACAGCAGTTCTGTCTCTGGCGCTAGTAGCCGCAGCTCCGGCGTTCGCGCAAGAACAGCATGAGCAGGAGGAACAGAAAGCCAAACCTGCTGCACAAGAAGAGAAGAAAGCGCAACCAGAAAAATCCGCGAAGCAAGAGGAGAAACCCGCGGCGCAGCAAGAGAAGAACGCCAAGCCGGAAGAGAAGAGCGCAAAGCAAGAGGGCAAGGACACCAAGCCGGCGGAGAAAAACGCGCCGGAGCAGAAAGCCGCCGGTAATCGTGGTGGCCAAATTCCCGCAGACAAATTCAAGGCCAATTTTGGACAGGGACACTCGTTTCGCGTCACCCAAGCCGACTACAGCAATCACCGCTTCCAATATGGCGGCTATTCCTTCGGATTCGTTGACCCGTGGCCCAGCAACTGGCTCTACACGCAAAACGTTTATGTGATTGAGATCAACGGCGTGTATTACCTGTGCAACGCATCGTTTCCGGGCGTCAACCTCGCGCTCAGCTTCACGCTATAGCGTTCCGCTCTTGAAGAGCGCGACCAACTGAACTGTTATCGGTGCGAGTCCACGGTTTGGGCTCGCGCTTTTTTTTCGGCGCGAGAACGGTCATTGCGCGAAAAATCGTTCGGCAGATTGAAATGGCAACGTCCACAAAAAGTGAGCAGTAGTGCACAGACTCGGTCGGCGCCTCTGTGGAATCCTTTCATCGACGCGTAACCGTTCAATCCAAGCAGCCCGCAGCAGCTAAAGCACAACCGGGCACCCTAAGGATGATCTGGCAAAGGTGGTTCAAAATGCGCAAAATCCGTCTGCTATTGCTAGCTTTTCTGATTCTGGCCATACCGGCCACCTCGTTGGCGCAGTTCGGTGTGTCGATCACTATCGCTCCACCCGCGCTGCCTGTGTACACGCAACCCATGTGCCCCTCCGCAGGTTATTTGTGGACGCCCGGCTACTGGGCTTATGGTGATGAAGGCTACTTCTGGGTGCCGGGTACGTGGGTCGAGCCGCCCACCGTTGGCTTCCTCTGGACTCCTGGTTACTGGGGTTGGGGCGGCAACGCCTTCGCCTGGAATGAAGGCTACTGGGGCCAAAGTGTCGGCTTCTACGGCGGCGTTAACTACGGCTTCGGCTACGGTGGTGTCGGCTATGGAGGCGGATATTGGAACAACGGAGCCTTCTTCTATAACCGCTCGGTGAGTAACGTAAACGTTACGAACATCACCAATGTCTACGACAAGACCGTCGTCAACGAAACCACGGTGAATCATGTCAGCTATAACGGCGGCGAGGGTGGAATTAGCGCTCGACCGACCGCTGTAGAAGAGACTGCGATGCATGAGCAACACACGCCGGCAACCGCGATGCAAACCCAGCATGTGCACGCTGCCAGCACCAACCACGCGCTCCTGGCGTCCGTGAACCAGGGACGTCCGGCCATTGCGGCAACTGCGAAGCCTGGCGAGTTTAGCGGTTCCGGGGTGGTAGCGGCCAAAGAGGCGGGAGCCCCTTACAAGGCAGCCGAGAATAAAGCAACTGAGAACAAGGCAGCCGAAACCAAGGCCACCGAGAACAAGGCAGCCGAGAATAAAGCAACTGAGAACAAGGCAGCCGAAACCAAGGCCACCGAGAACAAGGCAGCCGAGAATAAAGCAGCCGCAACTCGAACGAGTGAAAACAAGGCCGCCGAGAATAAGGCATCAGCGGCTCGCACGAGTCAGAACAAGGCGGCCGCGAGTAAGGCAGCTGTAACTCGCACGAATGAGAACAAGGCAGCTCATGCGCAGCCTGCAGCTCATGCGCAGCCTGCATCTCATGCGCAGCCTGCAGCTCATGCGCAACCTGCAGCTCATGCGCAACCTGCAGCTCATGCGCAACCTGCAGCTCATGCGCAGCCTGCAGCTCATGTGCAGCCTGCCGCCCATCAACAGAGTGCTCCACGTCCGACGCCTGCAGTTCATGCGCAGCCTGCCGCTCGTCCCCAAGCTGCACCCCGCACTGAGGCTCGCCCTGAGAGCGCTCCTCGTCCGGAGACAAAAGCCCCCGGAGGTAAAGAGTAGCCTCGTATTGCGTCAGGCCGCTCGAGGTATTCAGGTCGATTAACTCTTACATTGGTGCGAGTTCACTTCGTGGACTCGCGCCATTCTTTCTGCGGTACGCAGCGATCGATGATGTCCCACCTCGTGGAGCCCGCTGTCATCTCCTGTGTCTCTTACGAGAGCACTAATCCCGCGCGTTTTCGATCCTTTTTCCTCACATGAGCAGTTTTGACCAGTAAGAAACCAGCGGAGTGTCTATAAAGAAAGTGGCTCTCGATCAATGTTGAGTTCCCGTTGCGGAACTTGAGAATCGGGGTGCCGCGCTGGAATAAGACAGAATCAAAGCCGCCCCTTTCGGGGAGTGACGTTTGAACGTCGTTTTAGTGCCAGAAAAAGGAGTGAAGTATGCTTGGAACTATATTGATTGTGATTTTGATCTTAGCGCTTTTCGGTGCCCTGCCGCGGTGGGGATATAGCCGGGAGTGGGGTTATGCTCCGACCGGAGGACTGGGACTTATCCTTTGCGTCGTGGTTATTCTGCTGGTTCTTGGCCGGATTTAAACCATGCACCACCAGCCAACATGGTCAGGCGCCGTCGCCAAGGGTTGGCGCCTGTTTTCTGTTCGCGCGTTGGCACTTCTTCTCGTTGTGCTTATGTGCCGCGGCGGTTCGTTCGCTTACTCCGTTCTGACGCACGAGGAAATCGTAGACCTTCTCTGGGCCGACGAGATCCGCCCGTTGTTGCTTAAGCGCTACCCTGGTCTGTCGGAAGACCAAATCAAGGAAGCGCATGCCTACGCGTACGGAGGCGCAGTCATCCAGGATCTGGGTTATTACCCGTTCGGCAGCACGGAATTCAGCAACCTGGTGCACTACGTTCGCAGCGGAGATTTTGTTCGCGAGCTGTTGCTCGAAAGCCAGGATGTCAACGAGTATGCTTTCGCTCTGGGCGCCCTGGCACACTATGCGTCGGACATTACCGGGCACCAGATGGCGGTCAATGAGGCGGTGGCCATCGAGTATCCGAAGTTACGAGCGAAGTTCGGCAAGACGGTGACGTATGCCGAGGACAAGGCGGCACACTTGAAAACCGAGTTCGGCTTCGACATGCTGCAAGTGGCGAAGAATCGTTACGCCTCGCAGCAGTACCACGATTTCATAGGGTTTCAAGTGTCAAAGCCGCTGCTGGAGCGCGTTTTCCCAGTGGTATATGGACTGGAGTTGAAAGATGTGCTCGCGCATGAGGATCTCGCCATCAGTTCTTATCGGTTCTCCGTCAGCCGGCTGATCCCGGAAATGACCCAGGTCGCTCTCCAGACCCACAAGAAAGACATGATGCGCGAGCGCCCTGACTTCGCGAAAGAAAAGTTCCTGTACCGGCTTTCGCGTTCCGACTATGAAAAGGAGTGGGGGAAGGACTACACCAAGCCCGGCTTCGGAACCCGGATCCTCTCAACCCTCTTGCGCTACATGCCGAGAATTGGTCCCTTCAAGGGGCTGGGCTTCAAGAACCCGACTCCGCAGACCGAGGACCTGTATTTCAAGAGCATCAATTTG
>JBEKWX010000032.1:0-16890 GCA_049512675.1 Terriglobales bacterium
CCTTTCGGCTCTTTTTGTTCTGCTGCTGCTCTGTTTGAGGCCTCCCGTTTTTGCCCGGGGTGATTCCGCCAAAGCGCTCTACGCCAAGGGCACCGACGCCGAGGCTCGGCAGAACTACGAACTGGCCTTCGACTATTTCAAGCAGGCCTATAACCTGAAACCGAAGGACCTGAGGTATCGCACCGCCTACGAGCGGACCCGCTTCCTGTCGGCTTCGTCGCACGTGCATCGCGGGCAGGTTTTGCGCGACGCCGGCAAACTCGACGAGGCGCTGGTCGAATTCCAGAAGGGACTGGAGATTGACCCTTCTTCATTCATCGCGCAGCAGGAAGTGAGGCGTACGCAGCAGATGATTCGGGAGGTCCAGAACCCGCAGCCGCAGGCGGCGGCGCCGGGTACGACCGCGTTGCGCAAACGGCTGGAAGCGGCGCAGGGCCCGGTGGAACTGGCCGCGATCTCGAACCTGCCCATCACGCTCAAGGTCACGGAGAAATCCAACGTGATCTACGAAACGGTGGGCAAGCTGGCCGGCATCAACGTGCTTTTCGACCCCGATTACACGGCGCGCCAGGTGCACGTCGAACTGAACAACGTGACGCTCGAAGAAGCTCTGGAGATCATTTCGTTCGAGACCAAAACCTTTTGGCGTCCGGTGACGCCGAACACGATTTTTGTTGCGCAAGACAATCCCGCAAAGCGGAAAGAGCTGGAACAAAACGTCATCAAGACTTTTTATCTTTCGAATCTTTCTCAGCCTACCGAATTGCAGGACGTGGTGAACGCCATGCGCACCATCCTCGAAGTGAGCCGCATTCAGCAATTGCCCTCCCAGGGAGCGATTGTGGTGCGGGGCACGCCGGACCAGGTGGCGCTGGCCCAGAAACTGGTGGACGATCTCGACAAGGCGAAGCCGGAAGTGCTGATCGAAGTGTCGGTCATGCAGGTTAGCCGCGACAAAGCGCACACTCTTGGCATCAACCCTCCAACCAGCATCTCGGTCGCACTGCAGCCCAATGTCAGCACCGTTACTCCGACCACCACTCCCGGCACCACGACCACAGGTACTACCTCATCATCGGGCGGCCTCAGCCTGAATACGCTGGCTTACCTGAATGCCACTGATTTCCAGGTGACGATTCCGCAGGCTACGGCATCGGCGTTGATGACCGACTCCGATACCAAGGTCATCCAGAGTCCGCAGATCCGCGCCCTGGACGGGCAGAAGGCTACCTTGAAGATCGGCGACCGCGTGCCGGTGGCGACGGGATCGTTCCAGCCGGGAATTGGCGGAGTCGGTATCAACCCGCTGGTCAACACTCAATTTCAATACCTCGACGTGGGCGTGAACATTGACATCACGCCGCGGGTGCATGCGGGACGGGAAGTTTCGCTGAAGATGACGATGGATGTCTCGGACGTGGACTCCTACGTGAGCATTGGCGGCATCAGCCAACCGGTGATCGGGCAGCGGAAAATCGAGAACGAAATCCGCCTGAAAGATGGCGAAGTCAGCCTGCTGGGCGGCATGATGGAGGACACGAAGACGAAGTCTCTGAGCGGGATACCGGGTCTGGCCTCGCTCCCGATCCTGAGATATTTCTTTTCGCAGGAGACCGCGGACCACTCGACCAACGAAATCGTGTTCGTCCTGATTCCGCACATCATCCGCGGGCTTGACACCTCGCATGGCGGCGCCGATATGCTCGACGTGGGTACGGCCAATTCCTTGTCGCTGAGACGGACCAGTATCAGAACGGCCCCGCCCGCGAGTACGAGTGCGCCCGCGCCGGCTTCAGGGACCCAGGCCGCGCCGCCTCCGGCAACTCCCCAGGGGCAAGCACAGCCTGCGCAGAATCAGATTCCGCCAACTCAAGCTGGCGCCGGCACAGGAACGTTCCTGTTTGATCCGCCCATACTGAACCAGGCCAAGGGCTCGACCTTCACGGTGAACGTCATGCTTTCCGGCGGGCAGAACGTGTACTCCGTGCCGGTGCAACTCAGCTACGATCCGAATCTGGTGCAAGTGATCAACGTATCGAACGGCGGATTCCTGTCGCAGGACGGGCAAGCGGTGGCGTTAGTGCATCGCGATGACCCTGCGACCGGCACGCTGCAAGTCACAGCCACCCGGCCTCCGGGCGCCGGAGGCGTCTCGGGACAGGGTGCGGTGCTGACGCTGACATTCATGGCAAAGGGGGCGGGCCAGTCGGCTCTGACCATCACGCGGGGCGGAGCACGCGACCCGGCGATGCAGCCGATCGGGCTGAGCGGAGCGCAGGCGGCCATCACCATTCAATAAGAAGTTCTCAGTTCCCAGTTCTCAGTTCTCAGTGGAGAACCGGGGTTGGTTTTTGACTGAGAGCTGGGAACTTGGAACTGAGAACTGATTTATGCGCCAACAGCACGGCTTTACCCTGATCGAGTTGATCGTTGCGACTGCCATCCTGGTCATCCTCGTGGGGATGGCGTTTCCGGTGTACAAAAACAGCGTTACTCGGCAGCGCGAGCACGAGTTGCGGGACGACCTGTGGATGATCCGCGACGCGATCGATCGCTACAAAGACGCCGCCGATCGGGGCGCCTTCCAGACCAAGGTAGACAGCCAAAACTATCCTCCGGATCTCGAGACGCTGGTCAAAGGGGTGGATGTTTCCGGCAAGAAAATGAAATTTCTCCGCCGCATCCCGGTCGATCCCATCACCAAACAGGAGTGGGGAATGCGTTCCATGCAGGATGATAAAGATTCGGATTCCTGGGGCGGCCAGAACGTTTTCGATGTTTACTGCAAGACCGACCAAATCGCTTTGGATGGCACGAAGTATAAGGATTGGTAGATGAAGTTCAGGTGCAAAGTTCGCCATCGCGGTTTCACGCTGATTGAGATGGTGATAGTCATCAGCCTGGTCCTGATCCTGCTGGCGATCGCGTTGCCGAGGTACGACCAGACCATCACTCGCGCCCGGGAAGCCAAACTTCATCAGAACCTGGCGACCCTCAATAAAGCCATCGAGGAGTATTCGCTAGACAAGAAGAAGGCGCCTCAGTCGCTGGAAGATCTGGTCCCCGGATACGTCAAGTTCATCCCGGAGGACATCACCGGCGGCAATACCTGGCAGACGGAGCCGGAAGACTCACAAGATGCGTGGGATCCGAACCAACTCGGCATCGGGAGTGTGCACAGCGGTTCCGATGAGATCTCGACCGACGGTACGGCCTATTCGAGTTGGAAGCATTAGGTCCGGAGATGAAGAGTAAGGTGCCAGGACGGAACCGCGGATTCACGCTGATCGAGATGATGGTGGTGATCAGCATCATTCTCATCCTGTTAGGGGCAGCTCTGCCTATCTACAGCCACAGCATCACGCGAGCGCGGGAGCAAAATCTTCGCCAGAACCTGGAAACGCTGAATAAGACCATCTACCAGTACACACAAGACAAGAAAAAGGCGCCGGGATCGCTGGAAGATTTGAAGGCAGCGAAGTACCTCGTCGTAATTCCGGATGACATCACGGGCAAAAACGATACGTGGCAGACGGAGCCGGCAGACGCGATCTTGTCGCTGGATCAAACCGACACGGATGGCATCATCGGCGTCCACAGCGGTTCCGACAAGGTTAGCAGTGAAGGCACCGCGTACTCGACCTGGTAGATCAGGTCTCAGGAAAATCTCCTCGTCTTGAGTCCGCAGCTTTGTCAGGGGCATCTCCCGCGCTATTGACCGCCGATTCGTGTGAGGTCAGCCTTTTCTGAGAGCTGAGAGCTGAGAGCTGAGAGCTGAGAGCTGAGAGCTGAGAGCTGAGAGCTGAGAGCTGAGAGCTGAGAGCTGAGAGCTGAGAGCTGAGAGCTGCTCTCCGGAGGTGACCCATGGATTCTCTCAACCGGCTGCAGCCCTTGGCGCTGCTCGTGATGCGGCTCGTTTTGGGCGCGATCATGATCGCGCATGGCTATCACAAGGTGTTCGGCGGGTTTCATCATCACATGGAGTTCGTGGGTTCGCTTGGCCTTCCTCGCTGGCTGGCGTATTTTTCCACGGGAACGGAATTCTTCGGCGGTATCGCCGTCGTGCTGGGATTGTTTACGCGCTTCTTCTCGCTCGCAATCGTGATCGAGATGGGCGTGGCCATCTGGAAGGTGCATTTTAAGAACGGGCTGATGGGCAATGGCGGCTACGAATTTCCGCTGGCGCTGGCTGCAATCGCGTTCGCGCTCATATTCTTTGGGGGCGGCCCGTGGGGATTTAATTTCGGCAAGGGCGGCGGTTCAATCAAAGCAAGAAAAGGGTAATCTCGGCCGTCCCTCCAAGAGCTGTGAGCTGAGAGACAAGAGCCTGATTCAGAATTCCGCCAGCTCTTTCATCGCCCGGAACAGGTCGGCGGCCTGGGGCAGGATGGCATTCTCCAGAATCGGTTGATAGGCGACGAACGTATCGGTCGCCGCTACTCGTTTCACCGGGGCATCGAGATCGTGGAAGAGTTGATCGGCAATGCGGGCGGCGATTTCGGCGCCGTATCCCCAGCTCAGCGTGTCTTCGTACGCGATTAGCGCGCGGTTGGTTTTCTTCACCGAGGCCGCAATCGCATGCCAGTCAAACGGATTCAACGAGCGCAGGTCGATCAGTTCGACACTGACTTGGTGTTCGCGCTCCAGTTTTTGTGCGGCCTGCAGGGCTCGTGGAACCACGGCGCCGTAGGTGATGACGGTGAGGCCGGTTCCGGGCTGCACGATCTTCGCTTTTCCGAACGGGACCATGTAGTCCGTGCCGGGATAGGGCGCGCGTCCGTAGGTTTCGCGGTAAAGGCGCTTGTGTTCCAAGAACAAGACCGGGTCGTCGCAGCGAATGGCGGTGCGCAGCAGGCCCGCGGCATCGAGTGCATTCGAAGGGAAGACGACGCGCAATCCGGGAGTATGGGTGAAGATGCTCTCGCCGCACTGCGAGTGATAGATCGCGCCGCCCGTCAGGTAACCGCCAATCGCGACCCGGACCACCACCGGCGCCGAGAAGGCGTTGTTCGAGCGCCAGCGGATGATGGCGAGTTCGTCGCGCAACTGCATCATCGCCGGCCAGATGTAATCGAAGAACTGAATTTCCACCACGGGCTTCAATCCGCGCGTGGCCATGCCGGTGGCGCGGCCGACGATGTTGGCTTCGGCCAGCGGAGAATTGAAAACGCGATCCGGGCCGAACTGGAGTTGCAGGCCAGCGGTGAGTTTGAAGACTCCGCCCTTGCCTTTGATCAGTTTCTGCTTGAGATACTCTTCGCGGCTGGCGTCGGCTACATCCTCTCCGAATATGACGATGCGCTCGTCGCGGCCCATTTCGTCGCGCAGCGTGGCGTTGATGAGGTCCGCCATGGTCTTATTTGGCGAAGTCTTGCTTGGCGAGTCGGCGGAGCGCTTGCCCTCGGCCGCCGTCTCGGGGGCGGCAGGTGCAGGATGAGTTTCAAACGCCGCCGAAGTGGGATCGAGATCGGGCGAGTACACGAAGTTGTAGATCGTTTCCGGCTGCGGTACCGCGGCTTCGAGGGCGCGGTCGGTATCGGCCTGCATCTGCTCATCGATTTCCTTCTCGATTTTGTTGATCCCTTTTTCGTCGAGAATTCCCTCCCGCAGCAGGAACAACTGCAACCGGTGGACCGGGTCGCGCGCGGCATCGGCCTGGCGCTCGGCGTCGGGGCGGTAAAGGCGCTCGTCGTCGGAGAGCGAGTGGGAATAAGGACGGATCACATGAGCGTGGACAAACCCGGGCCCGTGGCCGGCGCGGCAATAATCGGCGGCACGCTTGAAGGCCGCATAGGCGACGACCGGTTCGGTCCCGTCAATCTCTTCGAAATGGAAGTTGGGGAATCCGGAGACCAGGCGCGAAATGTTGCCGCCGGAGGTCTGCACCTCAACGGGCACGGAAATGGCGTATTGGTTGTCTTCGACGCAAAAAATTACCGGCAGACGCCGGTTGGAGGCGGTGTTCAGCGCCTCCCAGAATTCCCCCCCGCTGGTAGTGCCGTCGCCGAGCGAGACGTAGGTGATTTCGTCGCCCTGAAACTGGACGTCCTTAAACTGCCGGTAATCGCCTTCGGCCTTGCGGGCGGCATTGGGGTGCTGGGCGAAGTAGCGGCCGGCTTCGGCGCAGCCGACGGCTTGCAGAATCTGGGTGCCGGTGGCGGACGATTGCGTGACCACGTTGAGCCGCTTGAAGGCCCAGTGCGAGGGCATCTGGCGGCCGCCGGAACTGGGGTCGTCGGCCGCGCCCACGGCGCCGAGCAGCATTTCATACGGAGTTGCGCCCAGGGCGAGACAGAGCGCGCGGTCGCGGTAGTAGGGATAGAACCAGTCGTAGCCCGGCTTCAGCACAAAGCCGGCCGCGACGCCCACGGCTTCGTGGCCCGCGCCCGAGATCTGAAAGAAGACCTTTTGCTGGCGCTTGAGCAGAATCTCGCGGTCGTCCACGCGCCGCGAGGTGAACATGATGCGATAAGCATCAATCAGCTGTTGACTAGTCAAGCCCTGATAGGTCTTGGCCGTTTTAGCGATGTCGCTTTCGTTCAGCTTGGGATCGACTTTAGTCGTGGCCATCGTGTGCCGCTCACCCCACTGAGTTCCAGCCCCGCATTATTGTAAATCAGCTCTCAGCTCTCAGCTATCAGTTCTCAGCAGAGCCTACTCATCTTGAGTCCCTGGGTATTTCGTGAGCATCCGAGACGCTATTGACTGTCCATTCGTAGAAAGCCAGCCTTTTCTGAGAGCTGAGAGCTGAGAGCTGAGAGCTGAGAACTGCGAGCCGAGAGCTGCGAGCTGAGAGCTGCGAGCTGCGTTATCCTGAACTCTAATGATCCGTTTCCTCCGCCCGTTCGATCCGCGCCGCCTCCGCCTGCTGGTGTTTGACCTCGATGGCACCCTGATTGACTCGCGGCTGGATTTGATTCATTCCGTGAATGCCATGTTGCGCCATATCGAACGTCCCGAACTGGACGGCGACGTCATTGCCAGCTACGTGGGCGATGGTGCTCCGACGCTGGTGCGCCGCGCGCTCGGCGACACCGACGACGAGGCATTACTCCAAAAGGCTATGGAGTATTTTCTCGTCTACTACCGCCAGCACAAACTCGACCACACCACAGTCTATGAGGGGATTCCGGAGGTGCTGGCCCGCTTGGCGAATTCGTCGAATGGCGTGGAGTCGAATGGAGTGCCGCCAGATGCAGTACAGCCAAATGGAGTGCCGCCAAATCGAGTGCCGCCAGACGGAGTGCCGCGGCAGATAGCGGTGCTCTCGAACAAGCCGGTCAATCCCTCGCGCGACATTGTGCGGGCGCTCGGGCTGGGGGACTTCTTTGTTTGTGTATACGGCGGCAACAGCTTTACGACCAAGAAGCCCGATCCGCTGGGCGTGCGGACCATCATGCAGGAAACTGGCGTGGCGGCGGACGAGGCGCTGATCATTGGCGACTCGGCGGTTGACGTGTTGACGGGCCGCAACGCCGGCTTGTGGACCTGCGGCGTAACCTATGGGTTCGCTCCGCATTCGCTGGAGGAGGTGCCTCCGGATGTGCTGGTTGAAAGTCCTCGCGAGTTGGGGGAGCTGTTGCGGTAGCGGGGAACGGACGCGAATTTTGGCAACCGCCCTACGGCGCAGCGGGCGTGATCTTCTCCACGTGAATCGTCTTCTTCGCAGAATCGAATTTGGCCTCCAGCGCCACATGCGCGGCGGGGAAGTTTCTAACGGCTTCGGGATTTTCGACAATCCAGATCGCTTGATCCTCGTCTGCTACAAAGACGGCCCGCTGGGGTTTCCATTCCGGGTGGCCCACCGACGCACCTCCACGCCAGCATTTTTGCACGCAATCCGCGCGGCCGGGCTTCGTGTGTTGGGTTCCGCAACTCTCATCGCTGATCCAACCGGTACGAGATTTTTCCCCTTGCTGTGCCGACACTGATCCGAGCGCCACGAGACCGCAAACGACCAAGAAAACAAACACAATCCGGTTCCTGATCATCTTTATTCTCCTTGTGCCTCCGCGCCCCATCAAAAGTTCCGAAATTCAGAAACGCTCACCACGAACATCCATTTAAGAGCCTGTCACTCTGATCCATAGGAGACTCAGGGACGCAGCCCAATTGTGCCATCGACCCATCGAGCAGCCAACAGGCATTTCTGTCGATACGTCCCCTTCTCACCACCGATGTTCGCTCCCGTACGGACCCGCTCCTCTATTCCCAATCATCGCCCGATCCTGCTACCTTCAAGTACTGTGCGATCCGCGGGAGACGCGGCGAGCCGCGTCTCTACGGGAAAATTTCGGATGACGAACGACGCTAATTCCTGGGGCCTGAGCCCTGCCGAGCTTCGCAAGCTGCGTGCCTTGAAGACTCCGTACGGCATTCAACGCTTGCTTGACGACATGCCTTACCACCTTGAGGACAGCGCTTGGTCTCCGCGCCGGGTGCTGCGCGAGAATACTTCGCATTGCTACGAGGGCGCGCTGTTTGCGGCGGCTGCGCTGCGGGTCATCGGATATCCTCCGCTGCTTCTTGATCTGGAGGCCGAGCACGATACCGACCACGTGCTTGCCATATACAAGGTGGATGGGCATTGGGGAGCGGTGGCGAAATCGAATTTCACCGGATGCCGGTTTCGCGAGCCGGTGTACCGGTCGTTGCGCGAGCTGGCTTTGAGTTACTTCAATCTTTATTTCAATCTGCGCGGCGAGCGGACGTTGCGGACCTTCTCGCGGCCCGTCCAGATGAAGCGCTTCGATCCTCTGAACTGGATGACTTCGGAGAAGCCGGTATGGTTTGTGGCGGAGTATCTGCTGACCATTTTTCACTATCGGCTGATCACTCCCACGCAGGCGAAGCGGTTGCATCGGGTGGATGGGCGGTTGTTCCGGGCGGAGTGTTTGGAGCGGGCGGTGAAAAAGCTCTAAGGAACCTCTGATTAAGTCGTTGACGGAGAGGTTTGAAAGGGCATGGCTTCAGCCATGCCGCCAAAGCCAGTTGCACAAGCGGCTTTAGCCGCTGAGGGTCAGCCTTGGTGCGGAACTGCAGGTGGGGATGTTTCGTATATCTGTCATGCGTTTTTGTGCCGTGTGCATCTTCGCGATGGTCCTGCTGGCGGGTTGTGTGTTCGCTCAGGCTTCAACTTCAACTCCCACTGCAACGCCAGCCACGCCTGCTTCACGGCCCATTGAAGTAAAAGCCACTGAAGTAAAACCCACCGATGTAAAACCCATCGATCTGAAGCCCGATGCCACCGGCGTCGTGCCACCGGAGCAGATTCGGGACCTTTTGCGCCGCGCCGAAGAGAAAGACCTGGAAAACGATAAGCGCCTGCGCGACTACACCTACATCGAACGCGAGGAACTGCACAAACTCAATGGGCATGGCGGGGACCCTCGCAAGCCAAAGAAGATCGAATCCCGGACCTGGGAGATTCTCGAGATTTATGGCGAGCCAGTCGCGCGCTTGACCGCCAAGGACGACAAAACGCTGTCGTCCGACGAGGCGAAAAAAGAAGACGACAAGATTCAGAAGATCATCGACAAACGCAAGAACGAATCGGAAGACGACCGCCGCAAACGGCTGGAGAAGGAAGAAAAAGGCCGCGAAGAGGATCGCAAGTTTGTGCTCGAGATCGCCGATGCCTTCAACTTCCGGCTGCTCGGCTCCGAAGCGCTCGACGGGCGCGAGGCCTGGGTGCTCGAGGGCGATCCTCGTCCCGGCTACGAACCCAGGAGCCGCGACGCCAGAATGCTCAGCAAGTTCAAAGGACGCATCTGGATCGACAAAGCCGACGCCCAATGGGTGAAGCTCGACATCACCGCCATCGATACGATTTCGTTTGGCTTCGTGCTCGCAAGAATCCACAAAGGCACGCACATTCTCTTTCAGCAGATCAGGGTGAACGATGAGGTTTGGCTACCCAAACAGGTTGAGATTCACCTCGACGCGCGGGTCGCCCTATTCAAGGCCTACGACGAGGATATCGAACTGATTTTCCACGATTACAGGAAGTTCCGCACGGATACGAAGATCACGGTGGTCGGGGAAGAGAATCGTGAGTAGTGACGAGCGAGCGGGCGCAACCTAGAAGCTACGCTGATCTCTTCGACAGGCAAAACGCGATCACTTTTCCAGGTTTTGACTGCGCAACCGTCGTCGCTTTTCTGCGGAAGTTCTTCGGGATATAGAAACTGATTACTCGGGCCATATAGCAGTTCCCCTTCATCTCGTGAAATCTCTGCGTCTTGTCTACCACTCCCACTCCCACCCACACCGGCACCGGACTGTATCGCGCAAGCGGAGCTTTATCATGATTGCCTTACATACCGCGCATGATCTCATCCACATGGCTTCTTCTCCCCTGATGCTCAGATGCCCCAATTATCCATCCAACAAGCAAGTAAGTGGCCAAAGCGTGCCCAACCCAGGCCGGTGATTCTGGGGCTCAAGAATGTTCGCTGAAGACGCGATTACAGACTGCAAGGCAGGTCGCCGTTCTTTGTTGCATTTGCTAGAGAATAAAGGGCTCTCGAACCGGTGGGCTGTTTTCCGCAGGCTGTTCCCGCCAAAGAAAATGGCCGGTTCACGCCAAAGGCACGACTGGGTGATCTCCCCACACAAAGGTGGGTGAATTCCCTTGCCATCAACGCGGAATAGTTCCAACTCTCGCTACTCGACTCTGTACTCGATCTTGATTCCCCGGCGGGCGATTTCTTCGAGGAAAGAACCGGCGGGGATGTCGCGTTCCTGCAAGACTGCTCCGCGCTTGCTCACCGCGCCCGTGCACATCATCTGAAGAACGATAGAGGCGGGGAAGGCGGTGGTGCGCATCATGGCGCTCATGTCGCTCTTCGGATCGTAGCGGTCGACCATTGTGAAGGTGGCCACTTGGCCTTTGAGCTTTCCGCCGAGCAGGCCGCGGACTCCGGGAGCTTCGACGGATTCGTGCGCCTCGAGGCGCATGATGCAGACGTCCGGGCCCTCGCCGGCGAATTTGTCCACGAACACTTTTTCCAGGAGCGCGCGCGGCGCGACTTCCACGCCACCGACGCGCATTTTCTCGCTCGAAAACAGGCCCAGTTCCTTCAATCCGCGGATCAGGTTGTAGTGGTCGGGATAGCGCAAAGTTTTCTCGAAGCACTCGCCGACCTTGCCCGCGAAGGTCTCGGGCAAAGTAGAAGTTCCGCCGGAGGTTTGAAAGGCCACGAGCGGCGCGAAGCCGTCCATGTGAAATGGTTCGGGCTCGGTCAGCCCCTCGATGGTCGTGATCTTGCCGTGGCGCAGAATGCGCGCTGGTTCTACGAATTCGTTGATGAGTCCTTCGACGGAAAACACGAGTTGGTAATGAAACGGAGGCACGGGTTTTTCGGGCAGGCCTCCGACGTAGAGCTTGAGCGCCTCGGCGCGGCCGCCGAGGCGGCGAACCAGTTCGCCGCCGAGAATCGAGGCCATGCCGGGCGAGAGGCCGCAATCGGGAGCGAGGCCAATGCCGCGTTTCTCGGCCTGCTTGGCGAGCGCCAGCTCCTGGCGCACAACGGTGTTGTTGCCGCCAAGATCGGCGAAATGGCAACCCGCGCGGATGGCGGCTTTTGCCAGTCCGAGGTTCAGACGGTAGGGAACGGCGGAGAGCGCGCCATCGTGGTCTTTCATCAGGCGAGCGGCTTCTTTTTCTTTGGCGGCGTCAAGCGCGACGGCGCGGACTTTCTTGTTGCCCGCGATGCGGTTGACGCGGGCAGCCGCGCCTTTGGCGCGCTTGAGGTCGTTGTCGGCGAGAGTGACGGAGTCGACGTGGCCCTGGAGGGCCATATCGTAGGCTGCCGCTGAGCCCATCATGCCGGAACCGATTACGAGTAATTTCATAAGTGCTCCTCAAAAATTGCGATCGGAAGACAGATCAGGCTACAGGAACTTGCTGCGAACGGAAAGTGACGGGGCTCACCTCGTGCGGTGTGATCCGGAGCACGGCGAGAGGCTCGGTGGACGGCACATTATGGTGTCAAGGAAATTCGAGATGGTTACGGATAACGCAAGAATACTTGTCATAGGGGCCGGCGTGAACGGCTCGATTTGTGCTGTAGGCCTCCACACCGCGGGGTTCGATGTGACGGTCCTCGCCCGCGGCAAGCGTTATGAAGAGATACGAGATGGAGGCATCGTTATCGAGAATCCGTTCAAAAATACACGCAGCCATACGCAGGTTCCGGTCATCAATCGTCTCGATCCCGAAGTTTCCTACGATTACATCCTCGTGGTCATCCGAAAGAATCAGGTACCAGACCTCCTACCGGTCTTGGCCCTCAACCGGTCTCCCAATGTCGTCTTCATGATCAACAATCCATCCGGCCCCGCTGAATTTACCACTGCACTGGGTAAAGAGCGGGTCATGCTGGGCTTTGTTTTCGGTGCGGGAAAGCGAGATGGAAGCGTGATACGCGCCATCAGCGGGGTTCGAGGGATTGCCACGCCCTTTGGGGAAATCGACGGCAGGATCACGCCGCGGTTGACGAGGCTGGTCGGCATCTTAGGCGAGGCAGGTTTGAAATCTAGAACATCAACCGATATTGCGGACGAGCTTGCAACCCATGCAGCACTCGTCGCTCCTCTTGGCCATCTTCTGATTGAACACGGCTGCGATACCTATGCTCTGGCCCGATCGACAGCCGATCTCAGGCTGCTTGTCGATGCCTGGCGCGAGACACTCGATGTGCTTCGCGCAACTGGGGTCAAAATAATCCCCTCGAGCACAAACATAGTCAGGATCATTCCGCGTTTCCTTTTGGTCGCCGCTCTGCGTCCTTTATTCTCCACTAAATTCGCAGAAGTCGGCGCCGGCTGGCACTGTTCCCAGGCGCCTGATGAAATGCGCCAGCTTGGCATTGAACTGATGGCGCTGGTTGAAAGATCCAGTCTCCCCGTCCCTGCAATCAGGAAGCTGTTTGCGCCCGACTGATAACCGTGCCTCGGAATCTTGGCAGCCACAGAAAAGAAAGGGTGCGTCACAAAAAACCCAAATTGAAGGCCCGATTACGGGGGGAAACGCAAGCGATTTTCGCGTCGGAGCGGGCCAATAGAGTTGCCGCATTTTCAGCGGCTTGCGCGCCCGTCCAAGTACTTCCGTACCGTCTCTAGTACCTTAGTTACTTCAACTTGCATGACCGGTCACTAGTTTGCGCAGAAACCACTACATATAGACTCGTCCGTACGCTTAAACCCCGCACGTAGAGGCAAAGTGCAAGTCCAGTTTTTGTGAATTCCAGAAAACCCCCATAAAACGCAACAAAACCGGGAGATTCAGGTGGAGAGGCCCGCGCTTCCGGTTGAGATATGCTCAGCACACCAAAATACACTCGAACGCGCAGGGAAACGTTAATGGCCGACTCGCGAGAAGTGATGAATATTCGCCAAGCTTCGCAGTATCTGGGAGTGAGTCCGGACACGCTTTACAAGTACGTGAACGAACAAAAGCTTCCGGCGTTCAAGTTGGGCAACCGCTGGCGCTTCAAAAAATCGAAGCTGGATGAGTGGATGGAAGAGAAGTCGATGGAAATGGAACCGCGGGGCAAAAAGAAAATCAAGGCAGCGGTGAAAGCTGCCGGAACTCCGTAAACGAACTCGGTAAATAAAGGCGGGCACATGTTTGGAAGAGGATCGAAGACGATAGTGGGTCTGGATGTGGGCTCTTCGAGCATCAAGGCCGTCGAGCTCAGGAAGACACGCACGGGAATCGAAGTGGCGCACCTCGGACTGGAACCGATCGCGCCCGACCTCGTGGTCGATTCCATGATCGTGGACTCGGGTCAGGTTTCGAGCTCGATCTCCAAGCTGTTCGCGGACACTGAGATCAAGTCGAAGGCGGTGGCCACGGCGGTCAGCGGACACTCGGTGATCGTCAAGAAAATCTCGCTGCCCTCGATGAGCGATCAGGAACTGGCCGAGACCATCCAGAAGGAAGCGGCGCAGCACATCCCGTTCGACCTGGCGGATGTGAACCTCGACTACCAGATTCTTTCCGACGACGCGACCAGCCCGCAAATGGACGTGCTGCTGGTGGCTGTCAAGAAAGACAAGATTCTGAACTACACCAACGTACTCTCGATGGCGGGCAAAACTCCGTCTATTGTGGATATCGATGCGCTGGCCCTGCAGAACTGCTACGAGTACAACTATGAGCCGGCGCCGACGCAAGTCGTTGCCCTGCTCAACCTGGGTGCGAGCGTGATGAACATTAACATCGTCAAGGGCACGACTCCGCTGTTCCCGCGCGACGTTTCGGTGGGTGGTCATCAGTACACCGACTCGCTGCAGAAGGAACTGGATTTGAGCTTTGACGACGCGGAATCGCTCAAGCTCGGACGCAAGGTGGGCATGGTGCAGGACGACGCGGAAACGCCCATCCTGCAGCAGGTGACCGAAATTATCGTGCTCGAAATTCAGAAGACCTTCGATTTCTTCCGTGCCAGTGCGGCGGGCGAGCACATCGAGAAGATTTATCTGGCCGGCGGTTCGGCCAAGGTTCCGGGCCTGGTGGAAGCGTTGCGCCAGGAGTTTTCGATGCCGGTCGAGTTGTTCAACCCGTTTCAGAAAGTGGTGGCTCCGGTGGATGGTGCCGGGGCGGCGCTGGTCGAACAGAACGCCGGCCAGTTGGCAGTGGCCGTGGGTTTGGCCCTGAGGAGCTTTGAAAAGCTATGATCCGAATCAATCTGTTGGGCTCTCCGAAACCGAAAGGCAAGAAGAACGTTGCCGTCAGCATGCCGAGTATGGATCTTGGCAACTTGGGCGGGCCGCTGGTTCAGGTGGCCGCCGTGTTGCTGATAGCCGGCGCTCTCAATGCCGGTTACTGGTACACGCTCGACCGGGAAAAGAAATCGATCGAGGTGCAGACCCGGCTGGCGGAACAGAAGAATCGGGAACTGGCCGACATCAAGGTGCGGTACATGGAGCGGCAGCGGCAGGCCGAGCTTTATAAGCGGCGGGTAGATGTGATCGACCAACTGCGTAACAACCAGACCGGCCCCGTCGCCCTGTTGTCCATGATCGCCGATACGGTCAACGGCACCGAAGCGGTATGGCTGAATACATTGCAGGACCAGGGTGCGAACGTCGCCATTGACGGCACGGCGCTGTCGAGCGATGCCGTGGCCAACCTGATTTCCAACCTGCAGAAGACCGGCTTCTTCAAGAACATCGAGATCAAGGAAAGTTTTCAGGACGAGCAAATCAAGGACATGCAGGCGTTTCAATTCACGCTGACCTGCGAAAAGGCGAAGTCGTAAAGGCGGAACCGACTATGAATCTTGGCGAATTAACAGGGGTGAAGCTGCTGGGAGTTCTGCTGCTGACGGCGGTCGTGGGCACGGGCGCCCTCTACTACACGGTCTTCAAGTCGCAGCGCGATCAAAACGCGGCGGCCCAGATCAAGCTGCAGGCCAAACAACGCGAAAACCGGGAACTCGAAGCCTACCGGCCGAAACTGGCCGACATCGAGCGCCAACTGGCCAGCTTGAAGCAGCAGCTCGAAATCGAGCGGCGCATCGTGCCCGATGAAAAGGAAGTGGACAATTTCATGCGCATGGTGAGCGGCGAAGCGCGCAAGTCGGGCGTGGAAGTCCGCCGCTACACTGCTCGCCCGTACGGCACGAAAGAGTTCTACACCGAAGTGCCGTTCGAAGTGGAACTCGATGGTCCCTACTACTCCATGCTGGGGTTCTTCGACCGCTTGGGAAAAGTGGAGCGCATCGTGAACGTCTCCAACCTGCTGGTGGCCTCGACCCGCAAGCCGGGCGATGCCAAGGCGAAGCATACCTACCAGTACGCCCCCAGTGAGAGCGTGGTCGCCACTTGCCTGACCACTACGTATTTCAGTCATGACCTGGATCCGGCGGCGGCGCCGGCCAGCAAGCCCGGACCACCGGCGAAGAAGTAGGAGGGACAGGATGAAGATGAAGCCAGCCATCACGATGACGACGGCAATTCTGGTTTCGGTACTGGCCGCGGGCTTGGCCTCGGCCCAGAGTCCCAGCATTATCCAGAACACGCGCCGAGCCATGAATACGGTGAACGACAATGCCACGGCTGCCTCGAATGAGGCTCTGGGCCTTCACCAGCCAACTCCAGCGCCAGCGGGCGCCAGGCAAGCTCCGGTTAAGTCGGGCGGGGCGAAGCGGGGTCTGCCAGTCGCGGCCCGGCATAGCGCGCCAGCAAAGGCAACCGTCGTGGCTCCCAAGGTGAATCCGCCAGTGGCCGTCAAGGGCGCTGCGGAAAGCGTAGCCGGCGAGAATGCGGAGAGCGAGCAGTCGGTTGTTCCCGACAGCAAGTACAGCTCCAACGGCCGACGCGATCCTTTCGTCAGTCCCGTGGTCAGCCACGCCGGCGGCTCGGGTTGCAGCACCGGCAAGAAGTGTCTGGAAATCGGCACCATCAACCTGCGTGGTGTGGTGCGTTCCGAAAACGGTTTCATCGCCGTAGTCAGCAACAGTATGAACAAGGCCTATTTTTTGCGGGAGAACGATCCGGTGTTCAACGGTTACGTGGTGAAAATCACGGGCGACTCCATCGTTTTCCAGGAAACACTGCAGGACCGGTTGGGCAAGACCTTTACGCGGGAAGTAGTGAAGAAGATTACGACTCCGGCGGTTTAGGACCGGAGATAACAAAGACTTCGAAGAAACGCGTTCGAGAAACACATGGAGGCGAAACCGCCTCGCATGGGGAGATAGGGAAATGCGAAAGCAACTGCTGGGTCTCTTAGTTCCGCTGCTGGCGTTCGGAGTAATAACGATCGCAGCCGCGGCTGACACGACGGGCAAGGAGGTGGCCGCGGGCGCTCGATTGCAGAGGCTCGAGGTCGCGCACAGCCAGGACGGATTGCGTATCGAGTTCAAGGCCAAGGGCGCG
>JBEKWX010000033.1:0-16210 GCA_049512675.1 Terriglobales bacterium
TTCAGAAATTTGTGGGGGGCCCCCCTACCCAAAAATGAGTTGAGTTGATGATAGCAAGGTAGTTATAGGCAAAATATTCAAAAGATAGGACTTAGCATTGAATTTTGCTGTTTGGCGTGCACTTACGGGGGTGCTGACCGGGGCCATATGTTGTCAAATGGCGGTGAAAGGTTTGCGGCCGGAAATGCGTTCGTCTGTGGAGACTGGCGCAGTTCTCGATGGTGCACTGTCGAGGTATCTTCGCACCGATTGGGGAGCAAGTCTGTGATGGCTCGTACATCGCGTTTGTGATGAAAAAGGTCAACGGCCCCGCCCAAGCACGAGTAACTCGTGCCCTTCCCAAACCGGCTCGAATCAGAGTTTTTCCGCAACCTGCTAGCGGGAGGGCTGGCGGGATGCTTCGAGCGCGGCGGACAGCCGTCGGCACGGTCGTCAGCAAATATTGCAATCACACTCCGCTACATCGGCAGAGCGTGATTCTGGAAAGAGACACCGGCTTGGAAATCAGCCGCGCAATGCTGGACGGCTGGGTCGTCAAAGTCGGCTAGTTGCTAGTTCCTATGGTCGCCGCGATGAGGCGAGAGTTGATCACCGGAACTTACATTCAAGCGGATGAAACCCCGGCCGATGTGCAGACACGCGAGGGCCGAGGTAAGAACCACCAATCGTACCTGTGGCGATACAGTCGCCCCGGAGGAACCGTGGTGTTCGACTTCCAACACGACAACGACGAAGCAGCCGATTCCCTATCCTCTTGATGTGGTCGTGATCGATGACGAGGAAACTTTCACGGAGGGTTGCCGGCAGACACTCGAGATGGGAGGGAGCTCATCGACGGCTTACACGACCAATGCAGTCAATGCCGGGAGTGCTTTGACCTGTGCAGCGGCGGATGGGTCGTAGCCTCACGATCAGCAGCCGAACAAGGGGGAGCGGCCCGACTTACTCACCATTTTCGGCAAAATAAGGTGAGGGGTGAGTAGCGGAGGCAAAAACGGCGGAAGAGCCGCGCCGGTTTCGGGGTCTCAGCTACTTGGAGTAAGGTGGCCTATTTACATTCCCAAATGTACTTTGAGGAATCCGCGTCCATGGTCGCGATGCAATTCTTCAGTTGAACCTGGCGAAGCAATCCGGCGGATTTCTTGAACCTGACGAAACCGGATAATCGACGGTCGGATTCTTTAATCAGACTGACCTGTTCAACGGTAAAACCTCGGTGCTCAAAATCAGTTCTGATGGCCGACTCAGTGTTTACTATGTCGTTTTCACTAAATCTGGAAGTGCACGAGGCGAGGAACAGGAGAGGAAAGATAAGACCAGCGCTGAGCGGCAACGACTTCATCTTCATCCACCCACCTCGACAGCAGTGTGCCGGGCCGCCGGTTCGCCGGGCAAGATTACCGGCGTAATAAAGCGAGGCTTGCGGATGACACCTTCAGGCTTCGACACCGTGATCGGCGTTCTATCTTTGTCGTCCGGGCCTGGGTTTGGCACGCGGCACCGGGCCCAGGGCTTCGAGTACCACTGCCGCGTAGGAGGACCAGTCGGTAGGGAGCACGGCCGGCGCCTCGTGCGCCACCTGCAAAAGCCCACGGTAGGCAGCGTACACGAACACAGCCTTCGCTTTCGCCTGCGGTGGCGCGAGCCCGAGTTCGCGGTAGCAGGCTTCAAGGTACTCAATGCGGGCCGATGCCACACGGTTCAGCACACGCCTTACAATCGGGTCTTCAGCGGCCTCGGCGAGCGCCGCGTACAGCGAGCGTGATCTTGGTGATTGCGAGGTGGCCTCGAGCATTAAATAGAGCCGCTGACGCGGATCGGTCACAGCCGAGAGTCCGGCGATGGCCTCGGTGGTGGCCCGCTGCTCCCAGCGGCCGAGGGCGGCGGCCAGGAGCTCGGCCCGCCCCTTGAAGTGCCAATAAAAGCTGCCCTTGGTGACGCCGAGCCGCACGGCGAGCGCTTCCACGGTGAGCGCCCCGAGACCGGCCTCGGCAATGAGGTGAAGCGCAGCTTCGGCCCAGTCGGTCGCGGTAAGCGTAGGCTCGTGGAGTCGTTTCGCGCCGGTACCTTTACGCGCCATAGCGATCTATTCTCCCATATTCCAGTCTCCCATACTCCAGGGTATTGACAACCGGCATCTCCATACTCTAGAGTATGGAGTGTGGGGCGCAAGCGTGCTTGAACTGCGAGAGTAGTGCCATGGATTCCCGCCTGGAAAAGTTGAAAGAAAATCTGGAGTCAGCGGTGGAAGGCATGTCCAGCGAGCAATTGATCTGGCATCTCCCAGGGAAGTGGTGCGCGGCGGAGGTGCTGGAACATCTGTATCTCACCTACACAGGAACGATCACGGGATTCGAGAGAGTAATGGGAAAAGGAAAGCCGCTGGCCTCGCGGGCATCCATGGCGCATCGCGCGCTGACCTTGGTGGTCGTGGGATTGGGTCACATACCTGCCGGGCTCAAAGCGCCTGCGATCGTGCAGCCGAAAGGCTTGCCGCCGGAGAAGGTGCGAAATGAGATCGGGGAGAAGATGGCGGCAATGGATGCGATCATCGCACAGTGTGAAGCCCGCTTCGGACGCCGGATCGGGCTGCTCGACCATCCGATTCTGGGTCCGTTGAATGCTACACAGTGGAGAAAGCTCCATCTCGTGCATGGACGGCATCACCTGAAGCAGATTCTCCGGCTTCGCGAAAGCGCGATGAGGCGAATGGGCTTAACGGGGGCAAGCGGAGTCTTTTCTTCCAAAGAGGACGCCCGTTAATGGCGATCTATTAATGGCGGTCTATTAATGGCGGTCTATTAAATAGCGATCTGTTAAATGGCGATCTGTCTGGAATGGGGGTTCCATGAAGCCAAGCGCTCGTGTCGGTGTTTCGGTTTTTCTCGTTGCCTGCTTGCTGGGATCAGGTCGCGCCCAAACCCACGATAAGAAGGATGAAATTCCGATCGAACGCTGCGATCGCCTGCCGGTTGTCACCGTGAAGGTTGCGGGAGCACCCCGGCGCTTCCTGCTGGATACTGCCGCTACCACGATCCTCAATCGGAAGTCTTTCGCGTCAGGTGGGCCGAAGCAAGTGGAAATCACATCATGGAGCGGGACAGCGGCCACCAACGCCGGTGAAGTCTCTTTGTCCGAAGTGCAACTGGGCACGCACAAGCTGCGCGATCTGAAGCTGCCGGCGATTGACCTGAGTCCCATCGGCAGGGCTTGTGGAGGGCAGATCGACGGGATCCTGGGTGTGGATTTGCTCGATCAGATGGGGATGACCATCGATTTGAAGCGGCGAGTTGCCGTACCTGCGCAAGCCGGTGAGCCGGGAGATTCCGCAGACGCATTTGCCGAGGTGGAACGGGACATGGGGCCCTGCGATGTCGCCTTCAATCAAGGAGACGTGAAAGCGATGGCGGAGTGCTTTGATCCGGAAATCATTTTCTATACTCAGCATGGTGAGTACCGGGGACGGCAGGAGGTGATGCGTTATCTGAGCCAGCGCTACTTCAAGTTTGCTCCCAAACTGCACTATGAGGCGAGGCCGCATGACGTACGCCTCTTCGGCGACGCCTTGTGGTACTCCTACGATTTCTGGATTGATACCTCGGAGGAGCACCTCACCGGACATGGGATGACGATGTGCCGAAAGGATGCCGGAGGCCGGTGGCGCATCCTCAACGTGCATAATTCCCTGACGGAATCAACAGCCGCCGACCCGGCACACTGATCCATTTTGCTCGCGCCACACCACCTGGTCACGCCCGGCTACCGGAGGATGTTGACCTCTGCCAGATCGACGACTTCGTCGCCGCGTCCGCTGAGAACTGCTCTGAGCATGAAGAGGCCAAAGCCCTTCGCCTCGTCAACCGTAATTGTCGGTGGCATGGAAAGCTCCTGCCGACTCACCAGGACTTCGACCAGCGCTGGTCCGTCATTCTTTAAAGCTTGCGCAAGCATCGGCGCAACTTGTTCAGGGGTTTCGGCCCTGAGCCCGAGGAGACCCGCGGCCTCTGCCATGGTGGCGAAATTTGGGTTGTGCAGATCGGTTCCAAAGTCGAGGATGCCGGCGGCCTTCATTTCCAACTCGACAAAGGCCAGCGAGCCGTTGTTGAAGACGATCACCTTGACCGGCAACTGCAACTGGCGAAGCGAGAGCAGATCGCCCATGAGCATGGCGATACCGCCGTCTCCGGACAAAGAGACCACCTGACGGCCAGGATGACTGACCTGCGCCCCAATGGCTTGTGGGAGCGCGTTCGCCATGGAGCCATGGGTGAAGGAGCCAAGCAGGCGTCGTTGGCCGTTCATCTTCAGGTAGCGGGCCGCCCAGATGGTCGGAGTGCCCACATCGCAGGAAAAAATGGCGTCCTCGGCGGCAAGCTCGTCGAGCATCCTGGCTACATATTGCGGATGGATCGGCTTTCGTCCGGGTTCGCCGGTCGCCAAATCGTCCAGGCCCTTGCGGGCCTCGCGGTAGTGCTTGAGCGAACTGCTTAAGTGCGCCTCATCATTCTTCGTCTGGAGCCTGGGGTTGAGCGCGGCCAGCGTGGTTTTCACGTCTCCGACCAGGCCCAAATCAACCTTGGTGCGACGGCCAATCTGTTCCCCTCGAAGGTCGATCTGGATGATGATCGCGTGTTTCGGGTAAAACTG
The DNA here is from genome assembly GCA_049512675.1 of Terriglobales bacterium. Lineage (GTDB taxonomy): Bacteria > Acidobacteriota > Terriglobia > Terriglobales > Acidobacteriaceae > Acidiflorens. The sequence goes on from JBEKWX010000033.1 coordinate 4,648, forward strand.
CTGATAAGGGAAGTCGGTTCCGAGCATCAGGAGCGTATCGCAATTCATCATCGCGTGATAGCCGGAGGAAAAACCCAGGAGCCCGGTCATGCCGACATCGAAAGGGTTGTCGTACTCGACAAACTCCTTGCCCCGCAAAGCATGCACGATCGGGGATTTCAGCGCGCCGGCCAGTGCGATCAACTCTCGGTGAGCTCCGGCGCAGCCGGCTCCGGCAATGATCGTCGTTTTCTTCGAGTGATTGAGGACGGCTGCCAACTCCGCGATTTCGTCATCGGAAGGACGCACCGTGGACTTTGATTCCGAAAAGTGCAGACGCGGCGCTTGCTCGACGGCATCCCGGAAGCCGACGTCGCCAGGCAAGGTTACGACGGCAACGCCGCGCCGGGAGATAGCGGTTTGCATGGCAATCTCAAGCACGCGGGGCATCTGCTCGGGTTGAGAAATCAGCTCGCAGTAGTGGCTGCACTGCGCGAAGAGATGTTCAGGGTGGGTCTCCTGGAAATATCCGCTCCCGATTTCATTGCTGGGAACTTGGGCCGCGATGGCGAGGACGGGAACACGACTGCGGTGACAATCGTAGAGCCCGTTGATCAAGTGCAGATTCCCGGGACCGCAACTGCCGGCGCAGACCGCCAAGCGTCCGGTGAGATGCGCTTCCGCTCCAGCGGCAAAGGCCGCCGTTTCCTCGTGTCTGACATGGATCCACTCAATCTGTCTGCTGGCGCGAATCGAGTCCGTGATGCCGTTGAGCGAGTCGCCCGAAACACCGTAAATTCGTTGAACCCCTGCTTCAGCCAGAACGTCCACCAACAAGTCAGCAACCTTTTTCTTGGCCATGACGCCATCCTCTCTGGGCACCGCGACCCCGTCTTGCTCCGCTATCGCCAGCTCTGTGCACGGGCTTCAATAATGTCCGACAAGACAGAGGAAATACATCACGAAATGCAGTGCTTTTTCGCTACCCCGAACGGGGTATTCCAAGGCCCAGCCCCAAAAGGGGCGGTTGATTTCGAAGGATTTGCGGCATCGCTAAAGCGATGCCCTGATACGAAACCGGAGTTTTTCCGCAACCCTGCTAGTTTCGTGTCCCGGAAATTCGCGACATAAGTATGACAGTGTGGATTATGCACGAACTTGCGGGACGCCATACCGCACCTGCGTTGATGGAGGCTGGGACTCAGGAAACAGTGTGGTTTATGACGCCGAATTTGCATTTCGTCCTTCATTTGCTCTTAGCTCCGTGGCGTCTTTTGAACCATGACAGCTTGGCACTGGGCTCGCCTGGAAAGGCAACATTGCCAGGAACGGAGAGTTCAATCTCGGTTCCTGCGGAGGGGCTGCTCATAACACAGAATCGGGCACGAATTCGATCCGCCCTTTCGCGCATCCCGGAGAGCCCCCAGTGTCCCTCTTTCCCCGCTTGCAAAATGGCAGGGTCAATGCCACAACCATTGTCGCGCACCAATAGGCGGAGTTGATTCGAGGTGTAGGTCAACGTGACCTCGATCTGATTCGCTCGAGCGTGGCGAAAGGCGTTGATCAGCGCCTCCCGGCCAATCCGGTACACTTCATCGCGAAGCAGCGGGTGGAGGGGCCTCTGTTGCCCTTCCGCGAGGACACGGAATCCGACTTCCGTTCCGTTGGTGCTTTGGGGGCCGAGCTCCTGCGGAATTCTTGCGAAAGCCTGCTCCAGGTCTAGCGATACGCTGCGCGACGAGCGTAAGCCTCCAATTGCATTCCTGCCCTCGTCAATCACCTGGTCTATGAGTCGAAGCGCCCGGGTCAAGATGGGCTTAGCCTTGGAATCCTCGGGCAAGCAGTCGGCTGCGACATGAACCTGCATGGAGGCGCTGAGGAAACCCTGCAGAAGTGTGTCGTGCAGTTCCTGAGCGATACGGGTGCGCTCAGCCAGCCGTTCATCGAAGCGGGCATTGATGCCGGCGGCGACCTGCCGTACCCGGAGCCGGTAAAATGCCGATACCAGGAAGATACCGCATGCAACGCAGAGGAGAAGGAACCAAGTGGTTTGGAACCAGGCGGGATCGCGTCGAACGCTGATAGTCTGCCGGGTACCGGGGACGCTTGTTATGGTGCCGTCGGTCAAGCGTCCGTCTTTCCAGAAGAGAAGTCCGGCACTGCGGGTGTTGAGCCGAAGGCCTCTGGAAGAGGAGAGGAAGACTGAGTCGATCTCGCTATCGTGGATGGCACCACGAGTTACTTCCTCGACAGGCTGGAACTGAACTCCGTCGAAGCGAAGGACGCCCTTCGAGGTTGTGAGCCAAAGATATCCCTCGGAGGACTGCTTGATATCGAAGACGGCACCGAAGCCGTTCCACGCCGTGTGATGGAAGTCTGTTTCGTGGACTGCGGGCCCCGCATCCGCACCGCGCACCTCGGAGACAAGCCCCGAAATCAGGGCGAGGCCGACGAGCCATCCGAACTTCCGAAAAAGTGTCCACATGCTGCGGCCTTGGCGACTTCACCGGCTAGCAATGGAGAGTACGACACCACGGTCCGTATATTGTACGTTAAGACGCGGGCATGTTCTCCCCCATCCGAGGGGCATCCTGATCTCCCTGGTCCATGACGGTCAGCGGCGGTCGCTCTCTTTCAGGAAAGTCCCTTCTTGAAGTTCGGTGAATGCTTGCCGCAGCTGCTCCTGTGTGTTCATGACGATTGGACCATACCAGGCGACCGGCTCCTCGAGGGGCCTTCCGGAGACGAGCAGAAACCGGATTCCATCATTGCCGGCCTGCACCGTGACCTCATCGCCACGGTCGAAGAGGATCAGCGAGCGGTTATCCGCCTCGACGGGAGGAGCGGTGTCCAACCATTTGATGGCCTCGGTGGGCACCGCGAGCGGGCCCGATGCATTGCAGAATTTTCCGCTACCTGAAAAAACATAAGCGAAAGCATGACGAGCCGTCTCCACCGGAAGCGTCTTTCTTCTGCCCGGAGAAACCGACACGTCGAGATAGATGGGATCGGCAGCAACTCCGACCACCGGGCCGGTCTCTCCCCAGAAACTTCCGCAGACAATTCGCACGCGGGTGCCGTCGTCATCGGCGATTTCAGGGATATCAGCAGCCTTCACCTCCTGGTAACGTGGCGCGGTCATTTTGAGCGATGACGGAAGATTGCCCCATAACTGAAATCCGTGCATCCGTCCGGCATGATCACCCTTGGGCATCTCCTGGTGAATGATGCCGCTGCCGGCGGTCATCCACTGCACATCGCCTGAAGAGATGACGCCGCTGTTGCCGATGCTGTCGCCATGCTCGACAGTTCCGGCAAGCACGTAAGTGATGGTCTCGATTCCCCGGTGAGGATGCCACGGAAATCCCGCCAGATAGTCCTCGGGCACATCATTGCGGAAATCGTCGAGCAGGAGGAACGGGTCGAACTCTTTTGTATTTCCGAAACCGAATGCGCGGCGGAGGTGCACGCCCGCACCCTCGAGAGTCGGTTTCGATTTGATAAGCCGTTTAACAGGCCGGATTGACATATTGAACTCCAGTGCGAAGTGTCTATGCTATCCCGCATAGAGGCCCGACGGTGGCCGCTAGCGGAGTTGCAGTGTCAGAGGTGGAAGGACTCGGTGTAGGGCTCGACCGGATAGCCCCTCGCTTTCCACGCCTCCAATCCACCTTTGAGGAATTTGACCCGTAAGAAATTCAGGGCCTGGACGCGGTGCAAAATTTGTCGACTGGTTTCATCGCTGGGGCAAGTGCAGTAAACGATCGAGTCTTGCTCTTTCGGGATGAGCGACGGGTTCTCAAGCACTTCTTTCGGGGGAATCCTCTTTGCACCCGGGATCGTTACAGAATGGGCTAACAAGTCGAGCGGCTGGCGAACGTCAAACAGAAGGACTTGTTGATTTGTGGCTAGCAATGTGTGGAGTGCCTCCGGTGTGATGCTGTGCTGCTCCATCTCACGTTGGTTTGTTGCGCGTTTGATCCAGGTTACGAAAAACAGGCACATCAACGAGAGACAAACCGCGGTCAGGATCAGTGTCACCTCTTGTTCCTCCTACGCACTCTCTAATACCAGATTCCACAGGAACGTTAAAAGATTCGCCGCGCGGCGTACGTACTAACGGACCAGGCTGAGATCGTGGGCAGAGCGTGCCCGGTGGGCGCTCCCGCAAGAATGTTGTGGTACTTGGGAGTATTTCCGTGATCCGAAGTTGATCCGAACTCACAGTTGAATAATGCCGCGCCGCGCGGCGATCGCGACGGCCTGCGTGCGGTCGTTTGCGCCGAGCTTCTCCATGATGTGCTTCATGTGGGCTTTTACAGTCTCTTCCGCGATGAAGAGCTTGCCTGCAATGTCTCGATTGCGATTTCCGCCAGCTGTCTGCCGCAAAACATCAATCTCACGATCCGTCAGTTTTTCATCACCGAAGCGTTCCGCCATTTGGGCAGCGATCTCTGGAGGCACACGTTTCTTGCCCGCATGAACTTGCCGGATGACATCTGCTATCTCTTTCGGCGGCATACTTTTAAGGATGTAGGAACGAGCCCCGGCCTGAAGTGCGCGTTGGATAGGGTCATCGCCCTCAAACGTCGTCATCATGATGATACGGGCCTCCGGGAATTGGGCTTGAATCGCAATCAGCGCATCGATTCCGCTCATATCCGGCAATCTGAGGTCCATCAGAGTAACGTCCGGTTGAAGCTCTCGAAACTGCTGGATTGCGTCGCGGCAATTCGACGCTTGTCCAACCAGGACCATGTCCGGCTGGCTCTGGATTACAGCTGCCAGTCCTTCCAGGAGCAAAGGATGATCATCGACAGTCAGAATGCGAATCTGGGCTAGGGTTGTCATTGCGCGCTCCTTGCTCCTTGCAAGCCAACGCTGATTCTTTGGTTCCCCGGTGTGGGCAAATATCATACCGCATTGTGTTCTGTCACGCTCCGCTGTTCTGGCTGTTTGCGAGTTTGTTCAGCAGGCTGTCACTAGCGGGGTAGGCACCGGTTGCTCGACCTCGAATTCTTGGATGTCTTCGCTTCAAGGAAGGAATCAGCAGGGCGTTCTGGCGTTCCACTGGAGCGGGAGAGATCTCCCGTCCGATGTCGCGATGAAGTAAATGGCTGCTACCTCGAAAGTGGTATGAAAAGATTCCAAGCAATGGGGATTCATTCTGTAAGTGAACCTTCTATTCTGACGACGGCGTCCAGGAGGCCGAAGTTGCAAAGCGTATTTTCCTCGTTCCCGGATGGGTTACCCGGAGCCGGTCTTCTGCTACTTCGAGCCGCGGCGGGCATCGCTCTTCTTATACAGGGCGCTGCCTACCTGGTCGATCGGGATGGCTTGGGATTCCTGACCTTGGCGGTCGGCCTATTGACGGTCGCGAGCGGCCTGTTACTTTTGATTGGGTATCTAACTCCGCTCGCCGGCGCGCTGGCCGTGTTGTTCTGTGTGGGTAGCGCGTTTTCGTGGTTCCCGGCTCCGAGCCTGGAATTGTTTGAAGCCAAGCTGACGGCCGCCTTGGGGACCGCTATTGTCGCCGCTCTGGTGTGCCTCGGTCCGGGGGCGTTTTCGCTTGATGGACGCCTCTTCGGGCGCCGCGAGATCATCATTCCTAATGGCTCGCCGTCATCGAAATCCTGACCCCTTACAGGTTGCGTTTCGTTCCGCGCTGTTGAGTCCAAGCATCCTTCGCTCGCGCGGATTCATGGGCCACTACCCCAAATGGGTTATGCATCTGTCCGCCTTGTGAGGTAGCAAAAAAACACTGCATTTCGTGATGCGTTCATTCCTGCGAGACCGCAACATATCTACTGCAAAACCCCCGCAAAGCGGGTTACGTCGAGAGAGAAAAGTAATCAGTGGAATCTTCTCGATTTCCACGCAGTTCGAATCCAAAAGGAGAGCATTTCATGGCAACAATCACAACGAAAGACGGCACGACAATCTTCTATAAAGACTGGGGCAAAGGACAACCGGTGGTGTTCAGCCACGGCTGGCCACTGACGGCGGACGATTGGGACGCTCAGATGCTGTTCTTCGGCCAGCATGGCTATCGCGTCATCGCGCACGACCGCCGAGGGCACGGGCGTTCCACCCAGACGTGGGATGGCAACGATATGGACACCTACGCCGACGATCTCGCGGCCCTCACTGAAAAGCTTGACCTGAGGAATGCGATCCATGTGGGCCACTCCACTGGCGGTGGAGAAGTTGCCCGTTACATCGGGCGTCATGGCTCAAAACGTGTCGGTATGGCGGTGCTTATCAGCTCGGTGCCACCGCTGATGGTGAAGACGGACAAGAATCCCGGTGGCCTGCCGATCTCGGTCTTTGACGGCCTCCGGGCCGAATTTACAAAAAATCGAGCGCAGTTTTACAAGGACATCACGCTCCCGTTCTACGGCTACAACCGGCCCGGCGCCAAGATTTCGGAAGGCATCCGGGAACACTGGTGGTTGCAGGGCATGGTGGGAGGAGTGAAGGCCCACTACGACTGCATCAAGGCCTTCTCCGAGACGGATTTTACCGAGGACCTCAAGAAGATCGATGTGCCCACCCTCGTCCTTCATGGCGACGACGACCAGATCGTGCCGATCGGCGCTTCTGCTCTGATGTCTGCGAAGATTGTGAAGAACGCCAAGCTGAAGGTGTATCCAGGTTTTCCGCACGGGATGCCCACAACCCATGCGGACCAGATCAACGACGACTTGCTCGCCTTCTTCAGACAAAGCGGGCAAAAAGCGGCATAAGAGCATGTTCCGAAGCCCGGCCTTCCGCCGCTTTCGCGGGAGGCCGTTGCCGCCCGGCGCTTGACTTAAGGCATAGACCAGATTCGCACCGGCACAAGGTCACTTAGATGTGGGGGAGAGTATCAACAGCGGCTTCTCAACTCGGGTAAACGGCACGGGTCCACGGCACCGTTTGGCGCGCATCATGTCTTTTCGCGCTTCCGCGCCGGTGATTCGCCTTCTTGGCATCATTCTGTTGCTGGGAATATCTACCCTGCTTGCCGGTTATCAAGCGTCGGGTGCCGGCACTGGTCCTAGCCCCAGGGTCGAGTTCACCGAACCGGCATTCTGGCAGAGATGGTGGATCCCCTTCGTATGTGTAATCGCGGTGGCGCTCGCGATATTTGGCTTCTATCGTCTGCGGCTTCACCAGGACACCAGAGAGCTCCATGTTCGCTTTGAAGAACGGCTCGCCGAACGCACGCGGGTGGCGCAGGAATTGCACGACACCTTGTTGCAGGGTGTACTGGGTGCATCCATGCAACTGCACGTTGCGGTCGACCAATTGCCTGAAGACTCACCGGCCCGGCCGGCTCTGAATCATGTATTGCAATTGATTGCGCAAGTCGTAGACGAAGGCCGAAATACGCTTCGAGGATTGGGGGGAACGGAAATTGAGCTTCGCGTCCCCAGTGGTATTGCTTTCGAATCTTATCCTTCGACTACAGCATCAAGGTGGTTTAGAGGGCTGTACCGGCGAAAACAGAACGCGCCGAGCCAGCGGCCAAGAAGCGAGGTGATAAATGAGCACACTCAGCGCGATTCGGGTTTTCAGCGTTGATGATCATCCGCTGCTGCACGAGGGGATTGCCACGGTCATTCAAAATCAGCCGGACATGGTTCTGGCAGCGGAGGCGTTCAACGGGAGGGAGGCCTTACAGCGGTTTCGCCAGCATACACCCGACGTGACGCTCATGGATCTGCGGCTTCCCGATATGAGCGGCATCGATGCGATGATGGCCATACGGTCGGAGTTTCCTGAAGCTCGTGTCATCATTCTCACGACCTTTGCAGGTGACGCGGAGATCCAGCGTGCTCTCGAAGCTGGCGCCCGCGCATACGTGCTTAAGAGCATGCCACCGAAGGAACTCGTGGAAGTGATCCGCCAGGTGCATGCAGGCAAAAAGCGGATTCCGGCGGAGATCGCCGCTCACCTGGCTGAGCATTACAGCGACGAGGCCCTCACCGGGCGCGAGATCGAGGTTCTGAAGCAGATCGCCGGTGGCAACCGGAATCGCGATATCGCCGACAATCTTTTCATTACAGAAGAAACTGTTAAAGTGCACATCAAGCACATTATGGAAAAACTGGGAGCAACTGACCGAACGCAGGCTGTTGCCATCGGAGTGCGCCGCGGGATCATCCAGCTCTAGGCAACATGAGACCGTGGAAAACTCGATTCGTGTAGAGACGCGGCAAACCGCGTCTCTGCGGTAATCGACGATTTCATATAGCTCGGAACCACAAGGATCGCCCAATGAGTACACAGAGTGCGTCTCGCCCAAACTCCGCCAAAGTCCTTCCAATGACGACAAACTCAGCCACTGTTTCCAAACTTCTCCAACAATACGGGAGCGGCTCGATTCCGTTTTCCGGGACGGACAGCGCGCTCTACGAACGGCATCTGGTTTTTGACCGGGCGATCGATCCGAAGGTAGCCAGTGCGCGAGAGCGTTTTGAGGCCTTCTCCCATTCCATCCGGGATATCTTGGCGCAGCGCTGGGTGCAGACCAAGAGCACTTACGAGCAACAGAATGCCAAGCGCGTTTACTACCTCTCCATGGAGTTTCTCATTGGCCGCTCGTTGGCCAACAATATTTCGAATTTCTTGCTCGATCCAGTTGCGCAACAGGTGGTTCAGGAAAAGGGTATCGACTGGCTTGAGTTGATCGAGCAGGAACCCGATGCGGGGCTCGGTAACGGCGGCCTGGGCCGCCTGGCGGCGTGCTTCCTCGACTCGATGGCCACCATGCAGCTTCCAGCCACGGGCTACGGTCTGTGCTACGAGTACGGCATGTTCAAGCAATCTATTGTTAACGGCTGGCAAAAGGAGACCGCCGACAATTGGCTCCGCGACGGGGATCCTTGGGAGATCGCGCGCGCCCACGAGAAGGTGGAAGTCAAGCTGCACAGCTCCTTTGTGATGCGAGGGGGCAATTTTAAGGTCGTCCCAGGCCGGCCATCGACCCTGATCGGCATACCCTATGATCGCCCGGTTGTGGGCTATGGAGGAAGGACGATCAACACTCTTCGTCTCTGGGCAGCGGCCACACCGGATTACTTCGATTTTCAGGAGTTCGGCACCGGCGACTTCATCGGTGCGCTCGGCCAGACTCTCGAAGTGGAAACGCTGACACGGGTATTGTATCCGGACGATTCGACAACCAGCGGACAAGGGCTGCGCTTCCTGCAGGAGTATTTTCTCGTGGCCTGTTCCCTGGCCGACCTGGTGCGCCGCTTTCTGCGACACAACACGGATTGGGATAAGCTGCCCGAGAAGGTCGCGATTCAACTCAATGACACGCACCCTTCCATGGCGGTCGCTGAACTAATGCGCATCTTACTCGACGATGCGCGCCTCGGATGGGACGAGGCTTGGGAACTTACCAGGAAGACGCTCGGCTACACAAATCATACGTTGCTGCCGGAAGCTCTCGAGAAATGGCCCGTCGCGTGGTTTGAGATTCTTCTTCCCCGGCATCTGGAGATCATCTATGAGATTAACCGGCGGCTCCTCGACGAAGTTCGTCTTCGTTTCCCCGGCGACGAGGGGCGCGTGCAGCGCGTAAGCCTGGTGGAGGAGGGCAGCCAGCGCAAGATTCGCATGGCCAACCTCGCGATCGTCGGCTCGCACAGCACCAATGGAGTGGCGGCCGTGCACTCGAAGCTCTTGCGGACCACGACGGTCAAGGATCTAGCCGATATGTTTCCCAACCGGTTCAACAACAAAACCAACGGCGTGACCCCGCGACGTTGGTTGGTCGGAGCCAATCCGGAGTTGGCCGGCGCCATCACGGAGGTCATCGGCGATCGGTGGATAACCGACCTGAGCCGGCTAAAGGAACTCAAGTCGTTCGCCGATGACGCCAGCCATCGTGAACGGTTTCTCAGGTCGAAACGCGACGCCAAGGTGCGCTTTGCCAATTGGCTCAAAGCAACGTCAGGGCGGATTGTTGACCCGGACACGATTTTCGACTGCCAGATCAAGCGTATTCATGAATACAAGCGGCAACTGCTGAATGCGCTGCGAATCGTGATCGTGTATAACCGGCTGCGCGAAAATCCCAGCATGGAAATGGTGCCGCGCACATTTTTCTTTGCCGGGAAAGCGGCGCCAGCGTATCACTTGGCGAAATTGATCATAAAGTTCATCAACAACCTGGCGGGCACGATTGATGGTGATCCTGCGGTGCGTGGACGACTCAACGTCGTTTTTCTCCCTGAGTACAATGTTTCGCTGGCAGAACGGTTGATTCCAGCCAGCGATGTCTCTAACCAGATTTCGACGGCCGGCTATGAAGCCAGCGGAACCAGCAATATGAAGTTCATGATGAATGGAGCCTTAACCGTCGGAACACGCGACGGGGCGACCATCGAGATGGCGGAGGAGGCCGGCGAGGAAAACATGTTCCTTTTTGGACTCACCGTCGAACAAGTCGAGAACAGCCGTGCCTGGTACAGCCCCTACTGGCATTATGATCATGAGCCGGAGACGCGAGCCGCGCTGGACCTTATTTTCTCTGACTACTTCAGCCGCAACGAACCGGGAGTATTCAATCCATTGCGCGACACGCTTCTGACCCAGGGCGATCACTACATGCACCTGGCGGACCTGACGTCCTACTGCCAGGCGCAGGAACGGCTCGGCGCGTTGTATGGCGATCCCGGTGCATGGGCGCACAAAGCAATCCTGAATGTAGCGAGCTCCGGAAAATTTTCGAGCGACCGCACGATTTCCGAGTACGCATCTGACATTTGGAAGGTGGAACCATGTCCAGTGCTCTAGACCATCCCGTGACAAGCGCAGCTGGCGCAACCACGATTTCGCCGCTCGCCGGCAAGCCGGCTCCGAAGGAGATGCTGATCGACGTTGCCCGTCTGCAGGAGAAGTATTTCGAGCCCCCCGATGTGCACGATCCCAACCAGTTAGTCAGCTTCGGCACCAGCGGACACCGCGGATCGCCCCTGCACGGCACTTTCACCGAAGCGCACATTCTCGCCATTACGCAGGCAATCTGTGAATACCGGCGAGAGCAGGGAACGGACGGCCCACTCTACCTGGGAAAAGACACGCACGCGGTGTCGGGGCCGGCGCAGCGCACGGCGCTCGAGGTGCTGGCGGCGAACAATGTAGAGACCATGATCCAGGAAAACGACGGCGTGACTCCCACCCCCGTGATCTCGCGTGCCATTCTGGTTTACAACCACGGCCGCAGCGAGAAAGGCCATCTCGCGGACGGCATCGTGGTTACACCATCGCACAACCCGCCCGAAGATGGAGGCTTCAAGTACAACCCGACCAACGGCGGCCCCGCCGATACCGACGTGACGCGCTGGGTCGAGGACCGGGCGAACGATTTGCTGCGTGCAGCAAATGTGGGGGTCAAGCGTATTCCGTTTGCCAAAGCCATGCAGGCCGCGACTACGCACCAGGAAGACTTCGTCCTGCCATACGTGCGCGATCTCAAGAACGTCGTTGACATCGACGCAATTCGCGGCGCCCACCTCAAACTTGGCGTGGACCCGCTGGGCGGGGCTTCGCAGCCGTATTGGGAGCCGATCAACTCCATTTACGGACT
>JBEKWX010000034.1:0-16128 GCA_049512675.1 Terriglobales bacterium
AACTGCAGGAGTGCTGCGGCTGCCTCGTATCCAAGGATGGTCTGCTCTCGGAATCCGTGAACACTGAACTCACGGCTAACTCCCTGACCGGGAAGTGGAACCACCGTGGCGTCATCAAGATCTTTTCGGATGCCAATATTAACGGTTGGGACGCTGGCAGCGCCGTCAAGTCGACGCCCGGACTACGGGTATCGGCGACGCACATTCAATCGCTGAAGTACGAGTATTTTGGCGAAACTGATCCCGGTGGCGCTTTCGACTGGGCCGTTACCGAAACCAATGCCAACAACGCGAACCTGGGAGCAGTTGAAAAATCCCTGTTGCCGGAAGAGTGTGGCTTTATCGTAGGCACCGAGGACGCCGCCGGTCTGGGCAGCGGATCGGGAACCTGCACCTGCACGCAGGAAGACTGGGACTTCTAGTCGAAAGCAATGGCTGCCGACTTGAAGGGCGGAAGGCTGGGCTGAAGTAGCTTCCTTCGGCCAGGCTAAGCCCAAAACATCCCGGACGCCGGGGTTACGACCGGCGTCCGGCCTTTTTAGTGTCACAGATTCCAATTGCCTCCTAGACCTGTCTCATGTTCTAATTCTATAAAGACGTGTTTTGCTCCCCCGAAACATGTCCTTAATTCCTAAAGAGGGGAAATTCCAGAATGTCCACCAAAAACACTCTGATTACGCTTGGACTGGGAGTAGCTCTATGCGCTTTTTCCATTCCGGGGTTTGGCCAGAAAGACTCCAGTGTTGTAGCCGAGATTGGCGGTCACAAGGTGACCGCGGATGAGCTCGCGGAAAAGGAAGCAGGCAAACTGCTTCAGGCCAAATACAAATACTACCTTGCCGAGAAAGACGCCCTCGACCAACTCATTGCCGATCAACTATTGGAAATGCAGGCCAAGAAAGAATCTGTGAGTGTCGACGAATTGCTCGAGCGTCATGTTTCCATTCACGTGCAGGAACCGACAGAGGATCAGCTCCGCTTCTACTACGAAGGCGTACAAACCGACGAACCTTACGATACGGCGCGAAGCCACATCATCGATACGGTACGCCAGCTTCGTATGAAAAAAGCGCGGGAAGCGTACCTCGTCGAACTTCGGGCGGAATACAGTGTCGTGGTTGAGTTGGACCAGCCCAGCGCTCACGTCGAGGTGGCGGGTAATCCGAGGCTTGGTCCTGAGGACGCTCCCGTCCAGATCGTCGAATTCGCGGATTATGAGTGCCCTTACTGCCAAAAAGCGAACGACTATATCGCCCGGGTGCGGGATCAGTTCCCCAATCAGGTGTCGCTGGTTTATAAAGACTTTCCCCTTCCCATGCACCCGTTTGCTGCAAAAGCCGCTCAGGCCGCGCGCTGTGCGGGCGTACAAGGTAAATTTTGGGAGTATCATGATTCTTTGTTTCAGACCAAGAGACTTCAACCGTCCGACCTGAAGAAGCAGGCGCTCGCGCTGAAACTCGACCCCACTCTTTTCGATAAATGCTTCGACGGCGGCGAACAGTATGCCCCCGTGAAGAAAGATGCCCAGGAAGCCCAGCGGCTCGGATTGCAGGGCACACCGAGCTTCTTCATAAATGGCCATTTCATGAGTGGTGACATCGGATACACGAAATTGCTGGAAACGGTGGTGCAAGAACTGGCCGCCGTGAATACCGCGAAAAAGCAGAGCGCCGCATTGGTGCCGTCGACAGCTACAGAGAAAAAGTAGAAGGTTTGCAGCCCTCCCACTCCCCCAGATTCCGGCTGTTTCTCACCACGCAACCACATCGCAGGGCTTAGCGGTGACGCTAACCCTGCGCGCCTAACAGGCTGCGGAAAAACTCTGGTTCGAGCAAGTTTTGGGAAGGGCACGACTTCAGTCGTGCCGATAAGTCCTCTAAATTGGTGCGCGCTTTAGCGCCCGAGGTGTGCTCCATGCGCCCTCGACGACTTTTCCCGCAGCCTCCTGGGCAACTCCTTTAATCCTAGTTGTGCCTAGGTTAGTGGCTGGCAGCAGCCGTCTTGAAGGCGGCCACGCTCATGCAAAAACTGCCCCCAGCCTTCCCTCCGGTTAGCGTCGGTTGATAGGTTCCCGGTGGTGCATTTAGCACGTAAACATAAGAAGTCTTATACGTCCATGCCGCAGGAGTTACGCCGGATGGACGAGGAGCGCTTGAAACATAACGAGCAATAATGAAATCCTTTGCTGTGGTCGTAATACTAGGGCCAACCTCCAGACCTTTGCTCGTCGCACTCCCGTCGCTTACGTGTGCGCCGTGCCCATCTACTACGGAGGACAGCGCCACGTTTGAAATTTCAAGAAAGGCATTAATATTGGCTTTGGCGCGGCCCGATAAATGGTATTTCAGCTCTGTTACCCCTCCATTGCAATTCTCACAGTACCAAATATCAACAGACTTTTTCGCGCAAGACGAAGTAGCGCCTGGAATTTGTTTATACGTGTTACCCCCATCCGGCGCATTGTCGGTTACTTTCAAAACCTTGACACCCGGAGCAAGAAGCGCGGGCATGGCGATGAGGATACTCCCCTTGCCGGTCGGCGCCTTGAGATCCATATCTGAGGTCTCATCCCCGCTGCTAATTGCCACAAACTGTTGAACTATGGTTTGAGCTGATGACGCAACCCCTCCCCACAATAACAACAAAATTAGCAATCCCTTCTTCATATCCTGCCCCTTTCATGATATGTGCTCCAACCCCAACCGACTCGGTCCGCAATGGCAATGGCCATGAAGCAGATCGCAAGGCCCTCCCCTGGCGTCGCTAACCCTGCGAGCGTCGTCATTCGCAAGTTGCGGGCATGAGCCATCCCGCTACTTATTTTCCGTTTGAGGCTTAATCTGGGAGCGATCAGCCGCCATGATGTATGGCAAGTCCATCATCCCGATCTTGCCGGTCACACATACGCGTTTGCCCTGGTAGGCGGCAATTGCCTCTTCGGGTCCCCCATCCTTCGTCCCGAATGTTACGAAGAAGAACACATGCGGGTCAGCCTGATCGAGATAGAATTTTACCGGCTTTCCGTGGCCTGCGATTCCATACTTGTCCACTGCGACGTCTACAACCTTTCCGCATACGGTTGCCGCCTCGCCGTGGTGTTTGCTGGCATCGGAGGCGGTTATGTGCGCTGGGGTCGCGTTCTGGGCAAAAGCGAGAGCCGACAGGCCCGTCACACACATGATCACGCTGAGAGTTCTGATAGTCTTCATAGTCGTCATAATTCCAGTCCCGTGGTTCGGCTCGAGTCGGAAAGCCAGCCAAATTCAGGAAAATCGGCCCGCATTGTAGAGGACCAATCATCCCGACCAACATTTAAGCTCACATTCCGGCAACGCGTCAATGCTACTTTTGGTTAGGCAGCACGGGGGCAATCCAAAATTTCTAAATCCGAGGCCTAAGCCACTTGGGGATTTCACAGGGCGAAAGTGACGACGTATCGATACCCTTACTGTATCGCGTTTCCGTACGTCGGTACTCCTTGCTGCACCAGGAACAGCAGCGTTTGCCCGCGGGACGACCAGTCGCTTTGCGGATACTTGGAGACTAACTGCTGCGCCAGCGAGATGGCCAGCTCCTTGGATTGGTCCGATTTCTTCGGCTGTTCTTCAGTTTTGTAAATCTCGATCAGGGCGGCTCGGCGAGAAGCGGCGTTGTACAGAGCCTCGGGAGCGGCGGGAGATTCGGGGTGTTCTTTTACGTACTTTTCGTAGATGTCGGCTTCCTTGTCGGGGCACTTGGAAGAGCCTTGCCAGTCTCCGCAAAGTTTGTTGTCCAGCAGGTGAAAAGCAGCGAGTTGGGCCCACTTTGTGTCCGGAAATTTTTTCATCACCTGCTTCATGGATCGCTCGTCGATGCCGGCGCGAAGGTTAGGTTCCTTCTCGCGCGCAGAGGGGCGGGACTGCATGTCCGATTTGTCGATCTGCCATCTAATGTCGGCGGCGCGGTAGAGCGCTTCCCCGGCAAGTGGGGCGCTGGGGAACAGATCGTAGACGCGGCGATAGAGGCGCAGCGCGTCCTGCGCCGCGCCGCGGCGTCCGTGGCGGCGGCTGGCTTCGTCTTCAGAATCGACGGCGGCGCCGAACAGGATGCGGTCGCCGTTCGGAGTGGACGCCCATACCACGCCGGAATCCAGAACCCAGCCGGTGATGGTCTTGCCCTCGTCCTCGTCCTCCAAAACGAAGGCGGAATCGGGAGTTTGCGCTAAGCCCATCAGAGCTTCGACGTGCAGCCAGTTGTGACTCTTGTCGAGGAGAATCACTTCCCGTCCGCGTTCGGCCTGGCCAAGCTTGCTCGAAGTTGTGTCGGGAGACAGGTAGATGACAGCCTCGCGGATCAGCGTGCCGCGCTCGGCGGCCAGCAGCAGGCAGTTTCCCAGCACCATCAGGACGGTCAAAAGCACAAGCTTGGTAATCGGTTTCACGGCAGTTTTCGTCTCCGGTTTCGAGGGTAGCACGTTGCGTGAGATGCGTGGGACGGGCGGATCCTCGCCCTTTGATTCATATTGACAAAGATGCAACTGGTGCTGTACACGATGGGTTCTCTTCAGCGCCGCAATTCTGCGCGGAGATTGCCATGGCCGGAAAACGGAACTCGAAGCGCGCGCAGGGCCAGCCATGATGTCCCGCGGTGGTGCGCAACGGATTGGAATTCGCGACCTCAAGAGCATCGACGACCTCAGCCAGATGAAGGCGGTAGAGAAAGAAGTCTGGGGGATGGCGGATGAGGACTCTTTCCCTCTGACGCTGGCCATTGCCTGCAAGGCGGCGGGCAATATTTTCGTAGGAGCCTTCGATAAGGATAAGGATAACGACAAGGACAAGCTAGTCGGGTTCGCTTTCGGATTTCTCGGCCGCGCCAACGGACAGACGACAATTCACTCGCACCTGCTGGCGGTGCTCGCGGCGTATCGGCATCTGGATCTTGGCTCCCGGCTGAAGCAGGCACAGCGCGAACGGGCTATGGCCATGGGCGTCCGAGAGATGACGTGGACCTACGATCCGCTGCAGAGCCGAAACGCGCACTTCAATTTTTCCAAGCTGGGCGTGGTTTCCGATGCTTATAAGGTGGATTTCTACGGGCCGGAAACTTCCAGCATGCTGCATCGGAACGGAACCGACCGCCTGTGGGTGCGGTGGATGCTGAATTCACGGCGGGTGCGCGACCGGCTGGCGGGCAAGAGTACGAGCAAGACTACGAGTACGAGTACGACTGCGCGCGTCGAGGCGCTCGACGCCCTGCGGTTGCTGACTCCGCTCGTGCGCTTCGATCCCAGCGGCAAACCGGGACGGGCCGATCTGGCGGAATCGCTTGCCCGGCAGCGCGTCAGCATTGAAATCCCGGGCGACATTCTGGAAGTCGAGCGTACGGACATGGGATTGGCGAGAGAATGGCGCGACGCGACGCGCTGGGCGTTTCGCGAGGCCATAAAAGCGGGATTCTTTGTATCCGAGTACTGCCGCTCAGTTCGCGGACAGCAGGGACCAGGAGCGTACTTGCTGCAGCGTGGAGCGGTGAGCGAACTCATTCCCGAAGCGTAAAAGACAAAGAGAATCAGCCATGAGCCATTATCCCGTAGCTCAAACCCAAGGGATTTGGCTAACTGCTAAAAGCGAAGAGCGAAAGGCGAAGAGCTGAGACCTGAGACCTGATCTGCTCAGCGTGAACGCGATTCAACGGCCCCGCGCTGTTCGCGCATCTGCTGCAGGAAGGTTTCGACCGGCACCTCAAACTTGCGCCGGAACAGATCGACGAGTGCGTCTCCGGTTCCCTTGGTTGCGGAAGCCTGGAACGCATCCACGCTGTCGTCGGGAGAAGACGTTTCCAGTCCGTCAGGTTCGACCTGAAGCTCGGGAGATTTATCGGCGCTGGCGCGCAGAGTCTTTGTCATGCGTTGCGTCTGTTCGCGTTGCTCAGCTGTGCTCTGGAGGAACTCCATTCCCATTCCGAATTCCGGATGCGCGACCAGTACGATACCCCCGGCGCGGACTACAAGGTCGGCGGTCTTGACCGAAAGGATGACACGCGTGCCCCTCGGGAAGGGTGAGTTGGTCGTAAGATAGCAGCCGCCGCGGCTAAGGTCGCTGAGCCGGCAGTTCACCGGTGGGTCGTCCTGCTCGGGCTCAGAAAGCTGGCTGTTCAGCCACTGGCGAAGAATGCTGCGGTCCTCGTCGGTGGCGTCCTTGAAACGGACACCGGCTTTATCGCCGTTGCCTTCCCAGGCCAGATCTCCATTGAGTTCGAGCTTCCCGTCCATGCCCGGCAAATCGAGCGAGAAGCGGAGGGGGCTCTCTTTCGCGACCCGGCCGGAAAACTGAATCGCCATGCCGCCTTCGCAGAGGTCGATGGTCTGGGCTTGGTACCGGCCCGACCCAAAACACTCAACCGGAATTTGCACAGCGACCCGCAACTGCAGCCGCCGTTCCCGCTTCATCAGGGCTCGAACCGCACGAAAGCTGGCCTTGGCGCGCTCCACCGCGAGAGGTTTGTGGAGAACAAAATGAGCTCCCATTTCGAAACCGCCTTTGAGTCCCACGGGAGCCTCCACCAGCACGATCCCGAGCGCTCGCTTGTTCACGGGAGCGGCTTTTGCTCCCCGCAACACGCTGCCAGCTTCCTCCGCATTCGCCCCATCCACGATGATGGCCTCGAAACGCTGGCGGGTGATTCGGTGGATGGCATCGTCCGCCGCCGAGCAATGTTCGACGTCAATTTCAAGGTCGCTGAGGACTCGGCGCAGAACGCGCACCGTCCTCTCATCAGAACTCACGAGTAGTGACTTCAGGTTCATGGTCCGAATCACGATCCAGATCGTTGGTCTCGCCCCGTCCCGGTCTTGCCCCGGGGGCGGACGATGGTAAATGTCTTGCGCAGCGCCTTCCCGCGCTGCTTCGGTCGGGGTAGAACCCAAACCCCCCAATCGGGCGGATCAAAACTCTCCCCCTCGCAACTCTAAGTCTCTGAGACTCCATGGTCAACGCAATGGCCTGCTATTCCGGTTACTGTGGTCACCTCCCGCTCCGGGCATCTCTCCCAGACAATGCCTACGCTAGCAACCCGTGGTGCCCGTACGCTTCGTATCAGGGTATGCCTTTAAGGCATACCGTAGAGCCGTGTTAGGGATACGCCTTTAGGCGCCGGTCTCGGGCGCTGAAGTTTCACCACAGGCGGCGAGCACAAGTCCGGATGAGTCTCGCAGTTGGTGCGGGAGGTGGTCTGTTGTTAAGCTAGACGACAAGCTAGGTGCCAAGCTAGGTGGGCGATGCATCCCAACATCCTTCTTCGAATAAGACTTTCTTGCGTGCTGGCTGTCCTGGTAACCTTCCCGCTGCAACTCGCCTCGGCGCAGCAAACGCAGGTTGTCTGGAGCGCGGACGAGCAGCCGCTCGCCGACCAACTCCATGGACTGCGCAGCCTCGCCGATGACGTCCGCGCGGGGACTACGAAAGATCTGGCGCTGAACATCCGGAAGCTGCCGCCGACCGAGAATAAACTGCGCCTGGCCGTCGGTTTGGCGGGTCGTTCCACCGAAGGCGATTTCGGACACGACACGCTCCAGGAAGTCGCGACCACCCTTGCCGAAACGTTACGCGAGCGCCCCGTGCCCTGGGCGGAGCCGAAGGATTCCGAAGCCGGCAGCAAAGCCGCCGCCCGCGAGCCGGCGTATCCCTATATTGAGCTCGCCTCGCTGGTGCGTTACGAGCATGTCAAGGTGTCGCCCAATGATGTGTCGCCCAACGATAATGCTAATGCTGACGCTAACGCTGACGACCAGTTTCAGGCCGCAATGGCGCGCCTGGAGCGGGATGATCGAAAGCGCGAGCATCCCGAGTTTACCCTGAAGGATCTTTCCGGCAAGACCTGGTCGTTTGCCGAGTTGCGCGGCAAAGTTGTATTGGTGAATTTCTGGGCGACCTGGTGTCTGCCCTGCCGCAAGGAGATGCCGGATCTGGAGACGCTTTACCAGCGCTTGGGTTCGAAGGGGCTGGTGGTGCTGGCCATCTCGGATGAAGAGACGGCAAAGGTCGAGCCCTTCATTCGCGAGCGCAAGCTTTCGTTTCCCGTGCTGCTCGATCCCGGGCGGAAGGTAAACGAAATGTTTGTCATGGAAGGGATTCCGAAGAGTTTTGTCTACGACCGGGAAGGGAAGCTGGTAGCGCAGTCAATCGATATGCGCACGCAAAAGCAGTTTCTGGAGATGCTGGCGAAGGCTGGTCTGGAGTAGAATGCTGCAACTCAGACTTCGTATCACCAGACTTCGTATCAAATGATCGGAGGGATCGCGAAATGAAGCAGCAAATAGTTGGCGCAGTTTTGGCGGTATTGATTCTTGCAGCGCTCGCTTCCGCGCAAGACGCAATGAAGAAAGAAGCGCCGCCCAAGCCCGCGGCAGCGCCGTCGCAGGTCTTGCTGGAGAACTGGAACGACATCGGGCGCAAGTTGATCGCGATGGCGGAGGATTTTCCCGAGGACAAGTACGACTTCAAGCCAGTGCCGGCGGAGCGCAGTTTTGCCGAGCAACTGTTGCACGCCGCCAATGTGAATTATTTTTTCACCAACCCGGCCATGGGGCTGAAACCCCCGGGCGAAGAAGATCCCAAGCGCGAGCAATACAAAACCAAAGCCGCGGTAGTCGAGTTTGTGAAGAAATCGTTTGCCGACGGAGCCGCGGCGATCAAGCAGAAGGGCGATAAGGGGATGAATGATTTGCTCGTCGATCCGTTCGCCAATCAGCAGACGCGAGTCTCCGATATGGCGTGGGGCCTGATCGAGCACTCCGGGGAGCACTATGGCCAATTGGTCGTGTATTACCGCGTGGCCGGTTTAGTGCCGCCAGAGTCGCGGCCAAAGAAGTAGCATCGGCGCTGATATACCATACTCTAAGTGCGCCCGCTGCTCGATATCCGCAACCTGACCATCGAGTTCCCGCAATCCCGTGCTGGGCAGGCACTCCCGCCCGCCCAGCAGGCAGGGACGAACACCAGAATGAAGCCTGCCGCACCCGTGGCCGCCGTGAGCAGCCTCTCATTCTCTATCGCCCCCGGCGAAGTCCTCGGCCTGGTCGGCGAATCCGGCTCCGGAAAATCCATCACCGCGCTCGCCATCATGGGCCTGCTGCCGCCCGCCGCCATCGTCAAGGGTGAAATCACTTTTCAGAATGGTTTTCAGAAAAACGCCGCAGTCCCCACCCATCTCACCACGCTGCCCCCCGATCAGCTGCGCCAGCTTCGCGGCTCGCGCATCGCCATGATCTTCCAGGAGCCCATGACCGCCCTCAACCCCGTCATGCGCGTCGGCGACCAGATCGCCGAAGCCGTCCTAGCTCATCATCGCGTCTCGAAATCCGAAGCCTGGCGGCAAGCGGTAGAAGGCATGCGCGACGTTGCCATCTCCGATCCTGAGCAGCGCGCCCGCAGCTATCCGCATCAGCTCTCCGGAGGAATGCGCCAGCGCGTCATGATCGCCATGGCCATCGTCAACCGCCCGCAACTCCTCATCGCGGACGAACCCACCACCGCCCTCGATGTCACCATCCAGCAGCAAATCCTCGACCTGCTCAACGACCTTCGCCACAAATTCGGATTGGCGATGCTCTTCATCTCGCACGATCTCGCCGTAGTTTCGCACGTAGCCGATCGCGTCGCCGTCATGTACGCCGGCAGTCTGGTAGAACTCGGCGCCAAGGCCGACATTTTCCAAGCCCCCGCTCATCCCTACACTCAAGGACTGCTGCGCGCCATCCCCACTCTCTCGACCGACCGCGCCCTGCCCCTCTCGACCATCGAAGGCGCCGTCCCATCCATCGCCCAACTTCCTCCCGGATGCCCCTTTGAACCCCGCTGCACATTCCGCCTCGCCGCCTGCGCCGCCCAACTCCCTCCGCTGGTAGAAGTCAGCCCCGCACACTGGGCCCGTTGCCCGGTCGTGAATCCGCCAGGAAGCTGATAAGCAATTGGAAATTAACCGGCGCTATCGGCAGTCTCGTCATCGATCGGCGGCAATTTACGATACGCCTCGATGATCTTCTCTGCTTCGGACGCGTCTTCTTCGCGCACAAGAATGACCGTTCCGCCGACACCCGGAAACGCGTTCTGCACCGCGTCAATGGATTTCAAATCCGATTCGATGCCGGCAGATTCAAGCAATCCCTGCACGACGATGGCTTCGTTTTCCTGCTCGGCGTCGAAAATCTTGACCAGTTTCTCGTTGGGCTCGGGATGAGGCGAGGCGTGTGTTGGCATGCGTCCTCCGCAAGACTGTCTGGTAACAGATTACGGCAGTCACTATAGCTCTGTCTTGCGGATCATAAAGGCGTACGCTCAATGGAAGCTTGCTTCGCGCGCCGAAGCTGGCACAATGGCGAATGGGCGCAACACGGGGACCCAGTCAACATCCAATATCCGGCATCTAATACCAAACGGGGGCAGCATGGTTCAGGGGGCCGAACAGCCAGGCGGGGAGCACCACGAGCGTAAGGACACTAACAACGAAGAGGCCCGAAGGCTGCGGCGTCTCCAGGTGATGATGAGCATGGTGATGTCGGTGATCAGCCAGGATCCCGATCTGACGCTGGAAGAGGCGGCCGAGATGGCCGCGAACGCCCGCCGCGCCGCTCTGAGCATGTTTCCCGATAAAGAACTCGCCTACGATCTCATCTACCGCCCGCGCCTTCAGCGGTTGATGAACGAACGCTTCCGCCTGCAGTAGACCATATTCACTGGCCCGGTGCCCCAGGTTCGCGTCCGTTCTTTGGACGCTAACCTGGGTGGAGGGTGATCGGCACCCGACGGGCTTTCCTCTTTCGTCACCATCGGGCAGTGCGCCGCGTCACCGCTCCGACGCCCCAACCACTGCCGGGTGCCGCACACATTCGCGTTGTTTGCGAATGTGTGGGTGTGCGCACCGCTACATTCAGGGTGCTCTTTTTCATCACAATCAACCAGTGAGCGCCCTCACAGACCTCCAACACGCCCTCCCCGACAATGGAGATCGACTTGAGTGTAAGGGCTGAAGTGTGTCCGTCAGCCAAGGCGGCCCTCGAAGCTGCCCAGCCCAACTTGCTAATGGCTCGTTGATAACTATATTCGAGGCAATTTGCGGAAATGAGCGGGCGTCACCGAGCCGCCGAAACTATGAGTTTCGAGAGAAAAGAGCGAAGAATCGAGCTAACTCCTTATTCCGGAATATTTTGAAAATAAGTCCTTTGCGCTCTAGATTTTGGCGGATCGACATCCCCTAACCCTATGATTCCACTACGGAGGGGGTGGCAAACACGGAGTAATATCTTAATAGTAATTAGGGGACAACGAGTTCAGGCTGGCGGTCCCGAAGCAGGTTTCACTTTTCGATCCGCTGCAGGCGAAACAGCAGCGTGCCCCATCCCAGCTTGACCCGCATTTGCACCGGCGTGTGACTCGAATCCTCCGAATACCACACCCAGACCTTGCCCTTGGACTGCAGCGGGCCGGAAGTGGCTTCCACCGTTAACATTACAGCCGGGAATGTTCCGACTGGCACTTTGATCTGCTCGCGCTTGTCCACGCTGGCATGGACGATCGTTGTCTTCCCGTCGCTGATCGGAAATTCGTAGCTGGCGCCGAGCTGCAAGGGCAGCGACTGCAGGTAGTAAAAGCCGGTGATGACGTCGGTGGCGCAGCCGGCAAGGTCGTTTTCGACGTGCTTGGTCTCGCCCGTCTTCAGGTTCTTTTCATCGAGCGTGCTTTTCTTGCTCGCGTAATCGAAGTGGATCGAAGTCTCGCGTTTGTGTGAGCCTTCCTCGCTGTGTTTGAAGATCGAGAGCGAGCAGAACGTCCGCGGATCGAAGTGCGATTCGAAGCGGTCGTGCACCGGGAAGATGACGTTGACGGCTCCGGAAGATTCCGCCGACGCGGTAACTTTGCGTTCGTTCCCCGCGGTATCCATTCTCACGACACCGGTCCCGGCCGTGATCAAATGCCACTCCGCCGAATAGACGTAACTCCGTCCATCGGGAAACGGATAGTTGGGACGCGGAGGCGCGATCTGCACTGGAGCGGGGCCAATCGTTGCCGTAGGCGGCCCTTGCTGCGCAGTCAGCCAAGCCGCGATCAGGAGGATCAGGCAGCAGAGCAGCGAACCATAAAGCAGCGAAACGCGGAGCAGCCCACCATGTTCGAGAATCCAGCCCCGGCAGGGGCGAGCCAGCTTAGCCCCGCGCTTCAGCGCGGGGTACGACGGGAAAAACCACCGAAGTCCCGGAGGGACGGCCCAGCTCTCTCGCCCACTCTTTAACCCCTTAGGTAACCGGCTCATGCTCCACGGCAGACTACCACACCATCTTGAGTATCAGTTTGACGACGAGGACGGCCAGCATCACGACGCAGCCAAGGCTGGCCTCGTATTCGCGGTGCTTCCAGTAGCGCGCGAAAGAGTACGAACCGTGCCCGCTGCCGTAGGGCGTAAGCCGCGGCCACATGCGCGGCACGTGGCAGGCATAGTCGTCGTATTCGGGGAACATCTGACGCAGGTAACGCTCTTCGCCGGCGATGACCGGAATATAAATCACCGCGAACATCAGGAGCATGATTGCGACGATCCACCAACTGCGCGCCGCGATCGCAAAGCCGCCGCCCAGCACCAGCGACCCCAGATACAGAGGGTTGCGAGTGTGGGCATAGGGTCCGCTGGTGGTAAGCTCCTTGTCTTTTTGCACGTGGCCGGAAGCCAGTCCGCGCAAGACCAGCCCCGGAACGAGCACCAGTGCGCCCGCGATGAGCGAGGTTCTGGTTGGCCGCGCCAGCCAGACGTATACCACCGCAAAAATAAATCCCAGGGGCACGCGGATGCGGCGGGCCACGCGCGACCAGGTGTCGCCGGTGGTCTCGGAGGGTTGCGCTCCGGATTGTGAAACTTCACTCACCTGATCAACCCTGCAACAGCTTCCGAGTTGCCGCGACGACCTCGCCGACAGTGATTTCGAGCAACCCTTGTTCCGGCTCGCGGCGCCGGGTGTGATCGGTCATACTGCTGGCGCTTCGCAGCACAATGGATCGCGTCCCGAAAGGGCCGTTGCGCGCCGGGTTTGTCGGACCAAAAATTGCCACCACCGGAATTTTCAAAGCCGCCGCCAGGTGCATCGGCCCGGTATCGCCGCCGATAAAGAGGCGAGCCCGCCGCGTAAGCGCGATCAACTCAGAAATCGAGCAGGAGATTTTTCGCGCCGCCCCCGCGCCCGCGCCTTCCACGGCCACGGCCAGCTCTTCTTCTCCCGGTCCGTAGTTTATGAGCGAACATAATCCATCTGTCGCGAGTTCTTTCGCAACCTCTCCGTAACGCTCCACCGGCCACCGCTTCGCCCCCCAGCCCGCGCCGGGATTGAGAATCGCGAAGTCGTTCCCACCCGCCGTGAAGCCGGCAATTTTGGTCTCCGCATCCCGGTCCACCGGAAGCTCCACCCGAGCTTCCGCAGTCGGTGTTGGAATCATCGCACTTGAAACGACCGTACTTGAAACGACCGCTCCCGCCAGCGCCAGCGCCTGTTCGACAACGTGCGTGCCCTGCGTCTGCAAAAGGACTTTTCGTGTGTAAAACATGCTGGCAACATTCTCGCGCGGCTGTGCGCTCCCATACACAATGGGCGCGCCCGACCAGCGGGCCAGCAATGCCGAACGAACCGCGCCCTGAAAATCAATCGCCGCGTCGTATTGAATTCCGCGTAACTGGCTCAGGCCCGTGGCCATCTGCTGCCAGGTGTTGAAAGAGAACGGCGCGCGCCGCCATTCCGCCGTGTTCACAGCATGGATGCGGTCGACCAGCGGGCGTTGCAGAGAGCGCCGCCCCGCTCGCGGATGGCGCAGCGTGCACAGCAGTTCCGCCCAGCGCTCTTCGATAAGCCATCCCAGGGTGGCATGAGGAAAAGCCTGGCGCAGCGTGGCCGCCGCAGGCAGGGTGTGAATGATGTCCCCCATAGCGCTGAGGCGCACGACCAGCAGGCTCTCGAATCGCGGCGGACTGGATGCGGGAAAAGGCGAAAAAGGGCCGGTCATTAATTTATAGAACCTGACTTTAGATCCGCCTGTTGGGGATTTCGCCGAAACCACCAATACATCATGGGCGTAAAGTAGAAGTAGATCAGAATGGTCGCGATCGCTCTTGCTCCCACTGCCCTGAGCTTCAGGTACTCTGCCTGGGTAAGCACCTTTAGTATTCGACCACGACTATCGAGGACGTATTGCCCGTCCACGATTTCGGGCGCCCCCCAGCCATAATGCACGACACACCAAACAAAGTGCGCTAGGGCAACCAGCATGAGTAGCCAGGAACACGGAGCGACCCAACTCGGCATGCCTCGCGCGAATCCCTTCCAGGCGAAGCTCGGGGCTCTCGACGCGGGATACTCAAGAGCGTAGATCGGAACAAAGAGCGCCATCCATCCAAGGAGGAGTGGGATATACCACGGGAAGATGTTATCCACACGCGCTCCAGAAAAGCTGTAGATGTAAGAAAGGGTGCACGCAGCAAAGCCGCACGCCGACAAGCACGCAAGGAGCCTGCGGTTAGCTGGAGTCATGACCAAGCATTACCCATCTTGTTAGTGCCCGCCTCGCCGCAGCCGGGCCGCCTCATGATTTTCGCCGCTCCAGTTGCGAACGAATGATCTCGCTGGCCGAGTGATTCTTAGGATCACCCACAATGACGACGCGGCCTCCACAGGCTTCGACCTCGTCGCGTTCGGGGACGCTCTCCACTGTGTAGTCCGTCCCCTTGGCATGAAAATCAGGGCGGACTTCGCGAATGATGGCGCGCACGTCTGTTTCTGGAAAGACCACGACGGCGTCCACATCCGCCAGCGACGCCAGAATTTCCGCGCGTTCTTCCGCCGGCATCACGGGCCGCCCTTTGCCTTTTAACGCGCGCACGGACTCATCGGCGTTCACCGCGACAATCAGTTTGCCGCCAAGCTCCCGCGCCGCATGCAGGTAGCGTACATGGCCGACGTGCAGCACATCGAAACATCCGTTGGCCAGCGTGACGCGCTCACCAGCGCGCCGCCATCTCGCCACGCGTCGCCGAAGCTCGTCGCGCGAAACAATCTTCTGATGGAGTGATGTGTTCAATGATCTAGAAATATGATCTCGAAATATGATCTCGGCCTTATGCTCAAGACTACGTCTGTGTGGTGGCGGGGCTCTGCCCCGCCGGGACGGGGCAAAGCCCCGTCCCCAAACTCTAATGCTCGCGAGCCACCGGCGGCGTCTTATCCAGCGCCTCCAATAATTCCTGCTGGCTGACCGTCGCGGTGCCGCGCTTCATGACCACGATGCCCCCCGCGTAGTTCGCCAGATGCGCGGCCTCTTCGGCGCTTGCGCCCGCAGCCAGGGCAGCGGTAAAAGTCGCGATGACGGTATCGCCGGCGCCGGTCACGTCGGCGACTTCATCGCTGCCATGGATCGGAATGTCCACCGCCTTGTGACGACGCGGGAAAACCACCATCCCATCCTTGCCGCGCGTGATCACGAGCGATTCCAAATCCATCTCGCCTGCGATCTGTTCTCCGGCGGCCAGAAGCCGCTCCCAGTCGTTGTCATTGCCGCTGCCGATGCGGATGCCGAGAGCTTCTTCCACCTCAGACTCATTGGGCGTCGCCGCCGTAACCCCGGAAAACTCGAGCATGCGATGGCGCGAGTCAAGCGTCACGGGAACCTTGTCGAGTCCGCGCTTTTCCCGTATCGCATTCAGCAGGGTTGGCGTTGCGGCGCCGTATCCATAGTCGGAAACCAGCAGGGCATCGGAGGCGCGCGCGAATTCGCGGGCCGCAAGCACGATTTCGCGGCGCAAATGCGCATTGGGGCCTTCGCTCGGCTCACGGTCAAGGCGCACGACCTGTTGTCCGGCGGTGTGCGCGAATCCGGCCAAAATGCGCGTTTTGGTCACGGTGCTGTAGCTCTTCTCTTTGAAAACACCGCTGATCGGGATGCGTTTGTGACGGAAAGCGCGCAGCAGCATCTTCCCCGGTTCGTCGTCGCCCACCACCCCAACCGGCAGGACGTTCACTCCCAGGTCGGCAAGGTTGTAGATGGCATTGGCGCCGCCGCCCGGAACCACCTTGCGATCGCGGTGCGTCAAAATCAGCACGGGCGCTTCGCGCGAGAC
>JBEKWX010000035.1:0-16097 GCA_049512675.1 Terriglobales bacterium
TACTCCGTATCGGGCCAGACCGTTCCTCAACTGCATAGTTTTGACCCGCAAAAGGTCCTCCTCGACCCGTATGCGAAATGCGTTTTCTTCCCTCCCGGTTTCGATCGCGAACTGGCGATGCGTGAGGGACCAAACGCGGGCCGGGCGCCTTTGGGAGCGCTAAGCGGTTGTCACCCGATATTTGATTGGGCGGGGGACCGGTCGCCGCAACTCGAGTCGGACGCAATTATTTACGAACTTCACGTGAAGGGCTTCACGAAGAACCCCAACTCGGGCATAGATCCATCTCGTGCCGGCACGTATGCCGGTCTTGTGGAAAAAATCCCATATCTGAAAGAACTCGGGATCACGATTGTAGAACTGATGCCGATTTTTCAGCGCGATCCGCAAGAAGGCGACTACTGGGGTTACATGCCTTTGAATTTCTTTGCGCCCCATGCACAGTATGCGAGCTCTCGCGACGACGATGAGCAGCATATTGAATTTAGAAACATGGTGAAGGCTTTTCATCAGGCTGGTATTCGTGTGGTGCTCGACGTGGTCTACAACCACACCTGCGAGGGCGACCACCGGGGACCAATCTACAGCTACAAGGGTCTCGACAGCGCAGGTTATTACATGCTGTCCTCCGACCCGGCGAATCCCTATGCCAACTACTCCGGCACCGGCAATACCCTAAATTTCGGCCAGGGACACGTGCGCAAAATGGTGCTGGACAGCCTGCGTTTTTGGAATCAGGAAATGAACATCGACGGATTCCGCTTTGATCTGGCGTCGATATTCAGCCGCAACGCGGATGGCGCTCTCAACTGGGGAGACGCTCCCATCTTCAGTGAAATTGCGGCAGATCCGGAACTGAGCCGCCTGTATCTGATTGCCGAGCCTTGGGACACGGGCGCTTTTCAGCTCGGCCGTGGGTTCCCGGGAATATCCTGGCGGCAGTGGAATGGCCGGTTTCGCGACGACATTCGCCGCTTTGTGAAGAGTGACTCAGGGATGGTTCCTGACCTGATGCGGCGTATTTATGGCAGCGATGACTTTTTCCCCGACAGCCGCGCCGACGCCTATCACGCATTCCAGAGTGTGAACTATGTGACCTCGCACGACGGCTTCACGCTTTACGATCTCGTCTCCTACGACCATAAGCGCAACTGGGCGAACGGTCATAACAACCAGGACGGTACGGACGACAACTACAGTTGGAACTGTGGGCACGAGGGAGAAGAAGGAGCTCCATCGGCGGTGCTCGCGCTGCGCCGGAAGCAGGTTAAGAATTTCTGCTGTTTGCTGATGCTGTCGAACGGGACACCGATGTTTCGAGCGGGCGATGAATTTCTGAACACACAGTTCGGCAACAACAATCCTTACAACCAGGACAACGAAACGGGATGGCTGGACTGGAGCCAACTGCGGGCTAATGAGGACATTTTCCGTTTCTTCAAATGCATGATTGCATTCCGCAAAAATCATCCTAGCCTGGGCCGCAGCAGGTTCTGGCGGGAAGATATCTCCTGGTATGGAACGGGTTCGACGGTCGATTTGTCAAACGACTCTCACAGCCTGGCATTCTGCCTGCACGGCGCCTCTCAAAACGATGACGATATCTACGTGATGATCAACGGGTACTGGGAGGAACTGGAGTTCCATATCCAGGAGGGCGCTGCGCGGGAGTGGAAAAAAATCGTGGATACTGCTTTGCCCGGTCCCAACGATTTCTCGGACGAGTCTTCGGGCGATTTCTCGGACCGGGGCGTGACTCTGGAGAGGACGAGTTACTTAGTGGCTCCGAGATCGATGGTTGTGTTACTTCGACCGAGGAAGAGATAAACGCGAGCAAAGTAAGGAGTGAGAACGAGACGGCGTATGAGCAAGCGATCAAAAGTCATCGTCGTTGGAAGTGGATTCGGAGGACTATGTGCCGCGCGAGCCGCTGCGTTCGGAGCTGGTTCGCAGCGTGTGAGTCCGACGAACATCTTCGCACCCGCCTCCACTCCAGCCGATTCCATCTTTGGTCTCTCTTTGTTTGTACTTGCCGTGACAGCCGCGATATTCGTGGTCGTCGCCAGCTTGCTGGTCTACAGCGTGGTGAAGTTCAGGAAGAGGACGGATGACGACGGACGGGAACCTCCTCAGGTTTACGGCAGCAATCAAGTGGAACTCGCGTGGACTGTCATCCCTGTTCTTATTGTGGTTGCCTTGTTCATGGCAACGGCTCGCGTCATTGCGACCGTACAGAACCATGCTCTGCCGAGCAACACAATCGAAGTGGTTGCTATCGGTCATCAGTTCTGGTGGGAGTATCGCTACCCTGGGTTGAAGGTTGTCACCGCGAATGAATTGCATGTTCCGGTAAGCGACCCCGCGAACCCGACCCCAACACACATCGAACTGCTCTCGGCTGATACGGACCACAGTTTCTGGGTGCCACGCCTGGCCTGCAAGACCGACCTGATCCCCAACCATCCGAACAACACGTGGGTCGACCCGCACGAGACAGGGCTTTACCTGGGCCAGTGCGCTCAGTATTGCGGAACCCAGCACGCCAAGATGCTGTTGCGCGTCTATGTGCAGTCGCACGAGGATTTCGCGCGTTGGATCGAAGAGCAACGCGAACCGGCACATCTCAGTGATGCTGCCTCGGTGGGCAGCACATATTCGAAACCACTGCCTGCATCAACTGCCACACGGTGACGGGCACGGTGGCGAATGGCCGCTTCGGCCCGGATCTGACTCACCTGATGAGCCGAGACACAATTGCCGCCGGAGCCGCGGCGAACAATCCAGAAAATCTCCGACTGTGGATTCGAAACCCCGACGCCATCAAGCCCGGATCGCTGATGCCCGCAATGCAGTTGAACGATCGGGACCTGGACGCGTTGACCGCTTATCTGGAGACACTTCGTTGAACACGTTCTTGCACACGCTGAGGAGAGCCTGATGTCGACTGACGCCATCGCATGGCCGAGGAGCGAACGCCTTTCGCGTCCCTTCGTGGATCAACTGCACGAATGGATTACGACCGTCGATCACAAGCGGCTGAGCATCATGTACATCGTCTATGCCCTGATTTTTCTCGTGATCGGTGGAATCGAGGCGACGGTGATGCGCATTCAGCTGATTCGTCCGCACAACAATTTCGTTCCGCCTCAGGTCTTCAACCGGATGTTCACCATGCATGGCACCACGATGATTTTCTTCGTAGCGATGCCTCTGGTGTTCGGATTCGCAAACTATTTGCTTCCTCTGATGATCGGCGCACGGGACATGGCTTTCCCGCGGTTGAATGCTTTCAGTTTTTGGCTCACGGCGTTCGGAGGGCTTCTCCTTTATTTCAGCCTCCTGGGAGCGAATGGTCTCTATGGTGCCGGGAATGCTCCTGACGTGGGCTGGTTTGCCTATGCGCCGCTGACCGCGCTGGCATTCTCTCCCGGGCACAGCACCGATTTCTGGACGTTAAGCCTGCTGATTTCCGGGTTCGGCAGCATTGGTACCGCGATCAACATCGCTGCCACCATCGTCTCCATGCGCTGCCCCGGAATGACGCTCGGAAAGATGCCGCTGCTCGCCTGGCTCAATCTGGTCATGGCCGGTTTGGTGCTGCTCGCCGTCAGCCCGCTCACCGCCGCGCAAATCATGCTGATGATTGACCGCTATCTGGGCGGACACTTCTTTGACACGCAGGCCGGGGGTTCGGCGGTGATCTGGATGCACTTCTTCTGGATCTTCGGCCATCCCGAGGTCTACGTCCTCGTAATATTCCCGCGTTCGCTTTCATCTCCGAAATTGTTCCGGTATTTTCGCGGAAGGCAATATTCGGCTACCCGATCATGGTGGCGGCTACGGTGGCGATCGGGTTCTTGAGTATGTCGGTTTGGGCTCACCACATGTTCACCGTGGGCATGAGCGCACAGGGCAATACCTTCTTCGTACTCACGACAATGGCAATTTCTGTTCCCAGCGGGATCAAAATCTTCAACTGGCTGGCTACGATGTGGGGTGGAAAGATCCTGTTCAAGACACCGATGCTGTTCGCAATTGGATTTCTGTTTCAATTCCTGATCGCGGGTCTGACCGGAATCATGCTGAGCTCCGCGCCCTTCAATTGGCACCTCTCAGGTTCGTACTTCGTAGTCGCGCACTTTCACTATGTCATCGTGGGGGGAATCCTCTTCGCGTTGTTTGGCGCCTTCTACTACTGGTTCCCGAAGATGTCGGGAAAGATGTACAACGAAACCCTGGGCCGATGGCACTTCTGGTTGTTCCTGATTGGATTTCACCTGACGTTTGATTTTATGCATATCCCCGGACTGCTGGGGATGCCGCGGAGAATCTACACCTATGAACCTGGACGCGGCTGGGATACGTGGAATCTTATCGTAACTGTCGGAGTTGTGTTTCAGGCTTTGGGCGTTCTGGTTTTCGTCTACAACCTGCTGTGGTCGTACTTCCGAGGCGAGACTGCCGGCAGCGATCCGTGGGATGCCTGGACTCTGGAATGGTCCACGAGTTCACCGCCGCCGGCCTATAACTTCGGCACGATTCCAACGGTTAGAAGCCGCCGACCGCTTTGGGACCTTAAGCATCCGGAAGATCCGGACTGGAAATACGAATAGGAGAAATTGCGGTGAATGCCACGTCAATGACCGTACCGGAGATGGCCGTACCGGAGCCGAATTGGGTGATTCCCGGGCGCGGGCGCGTGGCCATGTTCTGCCTGATCGCCGCCGAGTCTGCGATCTTCACTATTTTTGTCGTGGCCTACCTGTTCTATGTCGGTAAGAATCCCGTGGGACCGCAGCCTAGGGACGTGCTCGACGCGCCGATTTTCTACAGCCTCTGCTTGCTCTCCAGCAGTCTGACAATTCACCAAGCGGTCAGAGCTCTTCGCAACGGAAAGAGCCGCAAGTTCGGAACGTGGCTGTTCGCGACGATTGTGCTCGGGGCCACGTTTCTTTACGGGACGGCCAGCGAGTGGCACCGGCTAATCTACCGGGCCGGAGTGACCATCAGCACTAACTTGTTCGGAACGACCTACTACTCTGGTTGGTCTGCACGGGTTTCACGTCATCGTCGGACTTATGTGCCTGGTCGCAGTTATGGTATTCACTCTTTCTGGAAATGTAAGCCAGGAGCACGCTGAGCGTGTCGATGTGTTGTCTCTCTACTGGCACTTCGTGGACATAGTGTGGGTCGTGGTATTCACAGTGGTTTACGTCATAGGACGCTAGAAAGGGAGCGCAGATGGCACCGGGAATGCTGGAAGCGCCAGCTCAGACGAGAGAGCAGTTTACGGCCATGGTCGAACTACCTGCGCCGACTGCCTGGCCGATTGTGCTCGCGTTGGGAGTCGCGTTGCTATTTACGGGACTGGTCACGAGCGGCGCGGTCAGCCTTCTTGGGGCAATCCTGGCAGTCGGCGGTTGTGTGGGGTGGTTTCGCGAGGTGTTGCCGCATGAGAAGCATGAATCCATCGCGGTAGCGGAGAGCGTGGCACCGGTTGCTACCAGCCGTCCGCAAGTGGCCCGCGTCGATTGGATGACAAAGGAACCGCACCGGGCGCGATTGCCTCTGGAGATTTATCCGATTTCCGCGGGCGTCAAGGGAGGGTTGGCAGGAAGCGTAGCCATGGCGGCGCTGGCCGTGATGTATGGAGTGATCAGTGGCCACGGCATGTGGTATCCGATCAACCTGTTGTCGGCAGGATTTTTTTCGGAGCGATCCAGCGTGTCGGAAATCGCTGCCTTCCATTGGGACTCCCTGATCGTTGCCACCGTCCTCCATTTGCTCTGTTCTGTGCTGGTCGGACTTTTGTATGGCGCGACGCTTCCGATGTTTCCGCGACGGCCGATTCTTCTAGGAGGTGTTTTCGCGCCGATTCTGTGGTCCGGCGTGATCCACAGCGTGCTGGAAGCGGTTGATCCCGTGCTCAACCAGCGCATCGACTGGTTGTGGGTTGTCATTTCGCAGATCGGCTTCGGCTTGGTCGCAGGCATCGTGGTTTCGCGACAGGAGCGCGTACGAACCTGGCAGTACCTGCCATTCGCCGTCCGTGCCGGGATGGAAGCCCCGGGAGCAATAGACGAGAAGAACAAGGAGAACTAGCGGCCATGAACAAGGGCGCGATTCTGTTCAGTCTCGCCAGTATCGCGCTTCTGGTTTGTGCCGGGTGCGGCAACTTTCCCGTCCGCTCGGGAGCCGAGCCGCCGGTATCTCCGCCCAACCAGATCGTGGATTTCAATGTCCTCTACGCAAAGAACTGCGCCGGATGTCACGGTCCGGGCGGCAAGGGCGGAGCGGCGATTGCTCTGGCTGATCCCGTGTTCCTTGCAATTGCGGACGATGCCGCGATTCGCCGCACTGCGGCAAACGGAGTGAGGGGCACGCCGATGGCGGCCTTCGCGCAAAGTGCGGGTGGAATGCTTACCGACAAGCAGATGGACGCGCTCGTGCAGGGCATCCGTTTGTGGGCCAAGCCGGTCACGCTCGGAGGCGCAATTCCTCCATCGTATGCGGCGCAGTCCGCGGGCGATCCAAGACGTGGCGCCGACGTCTATCGGACCTATTGCTCGTCCTGTCACGGGGCTGATGGCAGCGGGGGAAAGGCTGGGTCGATCGTCGACGGCTCCTACCTCGCGCTGGTGAGCGACCAGGATCTTCGAACGAACGTGATTCTTGGACGTCCCGCCCTCGGTGCGCCTGATTGGCGTGGTGACCTGCCGGGGCGACCCATGTCGGACCAGGAAATCTCTGATGTCGTGGCCTGGCTGGCGGCGCAGCGGCCCGCATTCCCGGGCCAGCCGTATCCGAATTCGAGCACGGATCGAGCGACAGGAGGAATTCGATGAGCGTAGAAAATGATACTTCAAGGCGGGCGTTCCTCGTAAAGCTCGGATTGTTTTTTAATGGCATTATCGGCACGGCTCTGGCGGTCCCGATTGTGCGCTACCTTCTATCGCCTGTGATCCGGGAAAAGAAAGGCAGATACGATTCGTGGCTCTCTCTCGGCGAGTTGGAAAAGTTTCCCGCGGGCCAGACTCGCCTCGCCACGTACCGGAATCCCGTGGTCGATCCCTGGGACGGGCAAACTGACGATATCGCCTGCTGGGTTCGAAATGTGGACGGTCGAAACTTCCAGGTCTTTGCCATAAATTGTGCGCACCTGGGATGCCCGGTTCGCTGGTTTGCCCAGTCGAGTCTCTTTTTGTGTCCCTGCCACGGCGGCGCTTATTACCAGGACGGATCGCGCGCCTCGGGGCCACCGGAACGCGGATTATTTCAATACAGGTACAAGGTTGAAAACGGAAACCTGTTCATCAAAGCCGGCGAAATGCCGACGCCCGGTCAGCCAGTGGCAAAGAAGGCTGGAGAGAAGACGACATGCGCCTGATCGAAGAAGTCGGCGCCTGGTTCGAACTAAGGCTGGGGCTCGGCAAACCCATTCGCGAAACGGCGACGCACTCCGTCCCGCGCGAAACCGCGAGCTGGTTCTATGTGTTCGGCAGCGCTGCACTGACCGTCTTCATCCTGCAGATCGTTACCGGAATTCTGCTGGCGCTCATCTACGTGCCTTCCGCCGGAGAAGCGTGGAACAGCCTGCAGATTCTCAATCACACGATTTCTCTGGGCTGGTTCATTCGAGCTTTGCATGGCTGGGGCTCGAATTTTATGGTTGCAATTGTATTGATCCACATGCTGCAGGTTTTTCTTTTTGGCGCGTACAAGTTTCCGAGGGAGCTTACCTGGGTTGTGGGAGTGCTGCTTCTTCTCGTAACGCTCGGCATGGCGTTTACCGGCCAGGTATTGCGATTCGACCAGGATGCTTATTGGGGGTTGGGGATCGGGGCCTCGATCACGAGCCGCGTTCCCGTGGTTGGGCCGTGGGCCGTCAATCTCCTGCTGGGCGGCCCGATCATCGCTGGCGCGACGCTTTCGCGCTTTTTCGCGCTGCACGTATTTGTTGTCCCGGGACTCCTCATCGCTTTCGTCGGCGTGCATTTGCTCATGGTGTTGAAGCTGGGAATCAACGAATGGCCCATGCCGGGACGGATCGTGCGTCGCGCCACGTACCTTGAGGAGTATCACGAGCTGACGAACAAAGACGGCGTGGCCTTTGTGCCGTACGCAGTGTGGAAGGACATCGTGTTCTCCGGTTTCATACTGCTTTCAATCGCCGTTTGCGCCGCTCACTTTGGGCCTTTCGGTCCTGGCGGGCAGCCGGACCCGACGATTATTCAGACCGCTCCGCATCCCGATTTTTTCTTCCGCTGGCTGTATGCGCTGCTGTCCTTTTTGCCGCCGTCCGCGGAGACGCCTATATTATTGATCGGTCCTGCGATTGCGATCGTCGTGCTGCTGGCGCTGCCCTTCGTTGCGGGCGAGGGTGAGAAGAGTTGGAAGCGAAGACCAATCGCGGTCCTGACGATGTTGCTCGTCGCGGTCGTTCTGGGTACGTTGACACATCTGGGCAAAAGTGCTCCGTGGAGCCCGGTCATGGACGCCTGGAGCAGCCTGCCGATTCCTTCCCAATATCTCGATGGTCGGACGGCTCTCGAGCGCCGGGGCTCGCTCGTATTCCAGGCGAAGCAGTGCCACAACTGTCATTCACTCGATGGACAGGGAGGAAAACGCGGGCCTGCACTCGACCGAGTCGCGATGCGCCTCAACGGGGATCAACTTATCCGTCAGGTAATTCAGGGTGGAGGCAACATGCCAGCCTACGGAAAAAACCTGAATCCGGCGGAAACAACGGCGCTGGCGGCATTTCTCAAAACTTTGCATCCGGCCGGACAAGTGCCGGCACGGGACGCCTCCCGCGCCGTCGCTCTTGGAGCAGGTGAGGTCTCGCCCCGCCCGTGAATATAGACCTGACCATGTCGTCCGAATTGCACGCTCACAATCAGCCGTGGGCTCTTCCACTGCCGCTCACGTTTGCTCTGGCGCTCGTCGCGGTGGTTTACTTGCGCGGTTGGTTCCGTCTTCGAGGTGATTCTCCGAACTTGGTTTCACTTTGGCGGGTTGCTGCTTTTATGTTTGGCTTGTTTTTCCTTTGGATGGTCGTGGGTTCTCCGCTCTCTGCGCTTGATCATGAATTGCTCACGGTCCACATGATCAATCACCTGGTGTTGATGGTGGTAGTAGCTCCTTTGTTGCTAGCGGGAGCACCAGGTTTACTTCTGTTGCGTGGACTTCCAGCGAGTTTTGGTCATGGTCTTCATGACTTACTTCTTCGCAACTTGCCTGCGCAAAGACTCGGACGACTTCTTAAGCATCCTGTATTTTGTTGGCTCTGGGCTACGGCAACTGTGATCGGATGGCATCTTCCCGCCACGTTCCAGTTGGCCATGCGATCCCACTGGTGGCATAACGCGGAATACGCATCTTTTATGTTGGCCGGCCTCCTGTTTTGGCGGCCGGTCGTCCAGCCCGTGTCAGCTGCGCAACAACGCCCTCGGTGGTCTACGCCTTTGTATCTCTTTTCTGCGACATTACCTTGCGACATTCTTTCGGCATTTCTTGTATTCTGCGGCCGAGTTGTTTACCCCTCTTATCTGTCTTCACCCCGGCTCTTTGATTTTTTACCCTTGCAAGATCAGCAGTGTGCCGGCGCACTGATGTGGGTCTGTGTGACCTTTGCCTACTTACTGCCAGCGATGGTGATCACGATGCGGATACTCTCGCCTCGAGAAGCAGAGCGTGACAGCAGACCCCCACTTCCGTCATTGAACGATTCTCAAGCGGAGATCGTCTAATCGTGGCCACCTTCGTGTGCTTCGGCTTCCGCCTGGGAGCTAGAGGCCGAATCATGGCTGAAATCACGGCTGTTTTCGAAAGTGGCCTGTCGAGAATTTTCGCGACGTTGCTGCTCAAGTTTCTCGACCGCAACCTTTTGATCGGATTGGGAGACAATCGCGTATCGGCGGAACACCAACCTCCGACGGACGCTGGAATCGACGGTTGAGGAGGGCCGATGAACCTTCCGTCTGGATGGTCACCCTGGTTGCAGTCGCTATGACACCGCCGTGGTCGCCTTGCGTACCGCCAACGACAGCATCACTCGCGTAGCGCCGCTGATGATCATGCTGACGCCAACCAAGATGCCTATCGTCCACACGGAACTACTCGGCCACTGAAGGTAGATCATCAGCCCCAATAAGAGCGTAATGATTCCGTCCACCAGCACCCAGCTTGATCCTCGCACTGCGCGCGTCCTGAAGAACAGAACGATGTCCAAGATGCCTTCAATGAGAAAGAGCGATGCGAGCACTAGAGTGAGCGATACTACGCCGAGCAGTGGATGCATGATCAGATATGCACCGAATAACACATACGCGACCCCGACTAGCAGTTTCCAGATCAAGCTGCCAGCCCCATGAGCGTGAAAGGCAAGGAACAGGTGGACTACGCCCGCCAAGACGATCAGCCAAGCGATGACCACATTCACCGCCACGGCAGCGAGAATTGGCGAACCGATAGCCAGCATGCCGAAAACAATCAGCCAAACGCCCCACACGATAGACCACATCGAGGCGTGCCGCACGATCTCGACCGGGGTGTGCTCTGCCATGCGTCCTCCTCAAGAAAGCCGGACTAAGCCTATCTCAAAAAGACCGTTTGGTGAAGCCTGAGCGCAAGAAACGTTGACGCGAGAGACCCTGGTACACGAACAAGCGAAAGCATTTTATTTTATAAGCTGTGCCCCGCAATCTCCCGTAATTGTTCTGAGGTAATGCCGTAGAGCGGCGGTACACTGACACCGAGCACCCCGAGATATGCGTAGAGTTCGCCGCGATGGTGAACCTCATGCTCCACCATCGAGCGCAAGAGTTTCCAAGTGGTCATCGGAGTTCCATCCGCCGACTGGCACTTCTGCTGCAATTGGCCGTCGCTTAACTGCGTCAGCATTTTCATCGATTCGCTGTGCATTCGCTCCATGAATCGCACAACCTCGTCGCGGCCCTCTGCGAATTCTCGTCCACATCCGGCATAACGATTACGCCCGCCACACGCGCACTCCGCAAAGACGTTTCTTTCGGTTGCGGCAATGTGTCGGGCAAGGTCGCCAAGCGTGAACTTGTTTGCCGCCGCACGCCATTCGATTTTGTCGGGCGGAATACAGGCGACAACCCGCATGGTGCGCTCACGGATTTTGCTGAAGTAATCGAGAAACGACTGGATAGTGCTGACTTCCATGGGAATCATGATACCGCACACGCATGGGGCGAGCACCCAGTACCGAGGAGATCGTCACCACTCTTCGGGACAGGAGTTGGCGATAACGAATTGCGATCATCTGCGCTCGTTCGTCCGTCTCACTTTTCATACCCTCCCCACCTTGCTTCCGCGACGGGCATCACGGCTAAGAAACGAAAAGCGCCCCAGACTCCGGTTAGAGTCATTGGGGCGCTCCCGTTTACCGCGCACGTTCCAGCCTATGTTAGGGTTTCCGCCGAAGGAATGGCTCCTGGGTGCCTCGCGGCGGCTCTGTTGGGCTATACGAACATTCCAGTTCGGTTCAGTTCAGTTCCACCACAACCGCAACATCGAATTTCGCATAATACTTCTTCACGTCCTTTGCCCCGTACTTCTCCCGGAACCTCTCGACCACCGACCTCACAGCTTTTGCATCGGTGACTGGCGTTGCCCGGAATTCCGCTCCAACGCCCCGCGCATCAATTCGAATCGACGGGTTTTGAAGCACGTTCATGTACCACTGGGTTTCCGAGCCCTGCACGGGCAGAAGGTAGAGCTTCTGGCCTTCCAAAACGAACCAGACAGGGATCGAGATTGTCTTCCCAGACTTCCTGCCGACCACGCTGAGCTTGATCTGGCGGTAGCGGAAGAGGCGATCTTTCAGGTCGTCCTTAGGAGTTGGCATTGTGGCCTCCGTGAGGGCTAGTCTAACTACAACCTGCCGCTCTCGCTACAATGGTCCTGGCATACACTGTGTGAGGCCGCGGTCTTGGAGACTGAACATTAAGTCCGTAACGGGCATCATAGCAAACGAAAGCGCCCCAGACTGGTCAGAGTCATGGGGCGCCCGTAAGTAGCCCTCCCCCGAAAGCTGCTCAACTCCAACTTAGGCTCTGTCCAGAGCTTCGTGAATGGCTCCAGTGTGCCATGTGGCGGTACGAAAGTAACGTGAGAACATCCCGGTCATCTTCTGGATTTTCCCAGTAGGTCGAAACCCGTTCTTTTCGTGGAAGCGTCTTACTGCTTAGCAGGCGCGAACGAATCGGCGAACGCCTTAGCATTCGGTGTGCCCACGCCGGTTACGTTATCCCAGCCCTTAGCCGTCTTCAGGCCGGAATCCGTGCCGAATGAGATGGCAAACGCAGTGTCTTCATAATCAGCGTAGTCCCAGATAGCACTGATGAACTTGCCCGATGAGACCCCGGCCACTTGCGCCGCCGTGTACTTGTTGGTGCCGGTCGATTCTTGAATCGACGCGGTTACATTGTTTTTGGAGCTAAAGGGAACGATGTCGTACACAGCCCCCGCCGGCAGCGAATACAGATACGGAGCGGCTTGGCCGAGAGGCGCACCCGCTTCCTGGTTGGCAATCGCCCACAGGGCGGAGAACATCGGGCAAGAGACGCTCGTGCCCCCCCACACCTGCCATTGCAGCGTCGGAACCTGCCCCAGGACCGTTATCGCGATCACGGCTGGAGTGTAGGGATCCGCCAGCCAGGAAACGTCCGGAAGTTGGCGATACTTGCCCGGCAGCTTCTTCTGGTACGAGGGCTTGGCGAAACCCGCGAGACAGGTCGGTGGGGTGACGCTGTCATCCTGGAAAGCGCAGTTGCTCGGGCCACCGCCCGCGCCGCCGATGAACCCGTAGACTAAAGGTGGATCTAGGACGAGCCCCTCCTCAGCCAGTAGAGTTTCATTGTTTCCCCACCCCGCCTGCCATGCGATCGAGTTGTCGGAATTCAGCGCCAGAGTGACGCCGCCCACTGCCGTGGCCCAGGGAGAGTCCGCAGGCGCACTGACCGTGGCAGGAATTCCATCGGCCGTGTAGTCGCCCCCGTCTCCCGAGGAGAAGTTGGCCGAGATTCCGGCGACCGCGGCCGCTTCCTGAATGAGGTTTTCGGTGGCCAGGATGTTCGCAGGAACCATAGACTCCACCGCATTAAAGCTGCCGTTGATGACGTTCGCAAGGCCATAGTTCACCGCCGTGTACTCGGCCTCGTCGACGTCCTGAAAGGAGGCCGAAGGCGGAACGATGAGGTTGATGTTGGCCCCGGGAGCTATCGCATGCGCCCACTCGACGTCAATGTTGATTTCTACGGCATCAACGGACTCGCACGTGCTCGCCGTCGGAATGTAAGTTATCGCGAAGTTCGACGAGGTGAGCGCCGGCAGTCCGAACTGCGCCGAGAACGCATTCGCATCGTTCTGAATCGTGAACGAACCGCACCAGTCGATGATCCCGATGGTTTGGCCCGTGCCGTCAAACCCTTCGGCGTATAACCCCGTGAGATTGTATGCGGTCTGGATCATCGGCGGTGTGTAGCCGCAACCCGCGCTGGTCAGGCTGTAAGCATTCAGGTAATTGCCTTTGTAAGTACCGATCGGAAACGAACCGTTGCCGTTGTTCGAATACGTCTGGGTCACGGTGCCGTCGAAGCAGGTATTGGAGTAGCCGAGGTCGTCGGCCCCGGCCCCGACGGCACTCGTCTTGGCAGCAGCGCCTTTGCCTTGAGGGAGACTCGCCGACCGCGACATCAGCGGATGTTCATACTGGCCGTTGTCCAGACCGGAAATGCCCATCACCAGCGGCGCGGCCGCCCCATCCACGTACGGATCACGGTCATTGGCACGAATGGTTTTGCCCAGCACCTGGTAATTGTTGAGCTGTACGTGAAACGCACTCTCAACTTCGCCCACCGTCCCTTGCGCCCTTACGAAGAAGTTATTTGGACCAACATTGACCACTTTGAAGTTGTGCGCTTCGAAGAACTGCCCGACCGTTTTCGCCTCCTCCGCCGTCGGTGCAAACCGCGCCGCAAATTGCGCCCGGCTCAGGAAGTGACGATAGTTGGGAGAGGTGCGGTCGTAGAGTTGCTCGGCCAATGCATCGAGTTCACTCCGATTGTGAGGGTTCAGCCAGATACTAACCTCGATGGTCTTCGACGGGTCCTCCGTCCCGAGGTTCTTTGCCGTGAATACATAGCTGGGTGTGTTGTGCGCGATCAACCTTCCGCTTGCATTCGCCGGCAACGCCACGCCTGCGATTAACGCCGCCACCACAACATGCAGCCAAATCGCCGGCCAACGCCGGGAACCCGTCTCTGGGTGCACTGCTTTTTTCATTTGATTCATTTTTCCTCCGGAGTGAACTTTGCGGAAAACTCGAGCGACAAGGACGAGTGTCATCGGCGCGCAGGCGAGTCAGGTTGTAACTTTCAACAGGGCCGCAATGTTACTCCTCTTACAGGAGCGCTGCAACGACTTATTATTTCCGGCTTATGATCTCTAACCTGCAACTGCGCTACGGAAAAAAATTGCAGAAAAGGTGAGGGAGTTTTTCACTCCGCTTCCGGGTATTGCGGGGTGATGTGGCGGGGAAAGCATAGCGCATCCGCATGGGTGCTGGGATGGCAACACTTGCTAAGCTTCGGACTTTGCCGCACGCGTCATCAGTTCTTCGATGGCCTGTTGCGGCGACTTGCCGTTTTCGAGGATGGCGAACATCTGTTCGGTGATCGGCATCTCGACATTTTTCTTGTGGGCTAAACCGACCGCCGCTTTGGTGGTGAAAACCCCCTCCGCGACGGCGCCGCGCATGCCGGCGATGATATCCGGCAGTTTGCGGCCCTTGCCCAGTTCAACGCCGACGCTGCGGTTGCGCGAGAGATCCCCGGTACAGGTCAGGACCAGATCGCCCAGTCCGGCGAGTCCAGACATGGTATCGAGGCGGCCACCGCACGCCACGGCCAGGCGCGCCACTTCGGCGAGACCCCGCGTGATGAGAGCCGCAACCGAGTTGTGGCCGAGGCCGAGGCCATCGCAGACGCCGGCTGCGATGGCGATGATGTTCTTCAGCGCGCCTCCTAACTCCACGCCGATCACGTCGTCGTTGGTATAGACGCGAAAGCGGGAATCGTTGAATGCCTGCTGCACCGCGCGTGTCACGTCCTTGTCGACGGATGCCACGGTCACAGCCGTCGGATCGCCGCGCGCCACCTCTTTGGCAAATGACGGGCCGCTGAGTGCCGCGACGCGAGGAGTGAACTTGCGGCTGCGCAAGACATCGGCGATCACTTCCGTCATGCGCAGTAGCGTTCCGTCTTCCAGTCCTTTGGTGCAACTGACGAAAAGTATTTCCGGGCGGAGCGTCGGCGCCATGCGTTCGAATAGAGCTCGACAATGCTGCGAGGGCATAACGCTGACGACGATCTCCGCGGCATCGAGCGCAGTGCTGAGATCGCTGGTCGCCTCAATCGATTCGGGCAGGATGAAGCCCGGCAGAAAGCGTTCGTTGATTCGTTCTCTCGAGATGCTGTCTGCAACCTCCAGTTCGTTAGCCCAGAGCCTGACATCGTGCTTGACTTGGCGAGTCCCTTTACGTCCGAGGACGATTGCCAGTGCAGTGCCCCAGGCGCCCGCGCCGATGATAGCAATGCGGCTCATCTGCGGGTTGCTCCTAATGTCTCTGGCTCTCTTTCTCCCTTTTTTCCTAGCTTTGTTTCCGTTCCGGCGGCGAGTCGGCCGATGTTCTGCCGGTGTTTCCAGATGACCAGTGCCGAAACCAGCGCAATAAAAATAAGTTGTCGCGGATCCGCATATTCGTGGAGGGCCCACGCCAGCAGCGGAAAAGCCGCCGCCACAGCAACCGACCCGAGCGAGACATAGCGGAATGCGACGGCGATGAGCAAAAACAGCCCTACCATGCACAAAATGGATTTGGGCGTGAGCAAGATAAAAGCTCCGAGGCTGGTGGCCACGCCCTTGCCGCCGCGGAACTTGAGCCAGACGGGAAACAGATGGCCGACCACGGCGAAGAATGCCGCCGTCGTCATGATGAGTTGCTGGTGCGGCCCGCTGAACAGCACCTGCGCCACTAGAACCGCAGCCAGACCCTTGGCG
The DNA here is from genome assembly GCA_049512675.1 of Terriglobales bacterium. Taxonomy (GTDB): domain Bacteria; phylum Acidobacteriota; class Terriglobia; order Terriglobales; family Acidobacteriaceae; genus Acidiflorens. The sequence continues at coordinate 16,090 of JBEKWX010000035.1, forward strand.
GCGTCAAG
>JBEKWX010000036.1:0-16036 GCA_049512675.1 Terriglobales bacterium
ATCAATCCCTCCTCATACAGCCGGACGAACACCTCGCGCACCGCGCGCGAAAGCTTCTCGTCCATGGTGAAGTATTCGCGCCCCCAATCCACCGAAGCGCCCAGCCGCTTCATCTGGTCGAGGATCGCGCCGCCATAGTGCCGCTTCCATTCCCACACCCGCTCGATAAACTTCTCGCGCCCCAGCTCGCGCCGCTTCTTGCCCTCGCTGGCCAGTTGGCGCTCGACCATCATCTGCGTCGCGATGCCGGCATGATCCGTGCCCGGCAGCCAAAGCGTGATGAACCCCCGCATGCGATGCCAGCGCACGAGAATATCCATCTGCGTCTGGTTGAGCATGTGCCCCATGTGCAGCCGCCCCGTCACATTCGGAGGCGGCAAGAGCAGCGTAAACACCGGACGCGAATCTCCAGGCGCCGGAGTCTCCACGTGAAACAGTTTTTCCCGGACCCAATACTCGGCCCAGCGCGTTTCAATCGCGCCCGGTTCGTAAGCTTTCGGCAATTCGTGCGGCATCGTGTTCCTGATCGTGTGGTGACGGGGCTCCGCCCCGTCCCGGCGGTCGAAGCCGAGCAAAGCCCGGCAGATTTCCCGGCAGAAGGAGGGAATGTTTGATCTTACAGGCGCAAGAAAAGAAGGGTCAAACAAACTATCCTCGATCGAGCGGATGATCCCCTGTAAATATACGGTCGTGGTGTTCAGCCGCGACAGTCTCCGTCCTGCTGATCAGCGGCGTCCTGCTCATGGGCAACGCGAGTTATACTTACTCGCCGGAGATATGCGCCACACGCCGAGGTTGGGGTTTGCGTGAATCGCACTGCTACCTTCACCGTTAGACGGGGAGCACATCCGGAGGTAGTCACTGGCCGATTCTTGCATCCAATCGCGAAGTCCGGTTCGGAAAGGTAAAGGTAAAGAGTGGCGTGGTTTTTTGTGTTTTTCTTTGTCTCCGGGTTCTGTAGCGTTCTGTGCGAACTCATTTGGTTGCGCCTGTCGATCGCGCAGTTTGGCGTAACCACGGCGCTGACTTCGATCGTCCTTTCCGTGTTCATGGCGGGCCTTGGGGCAGGATCATGGTTCGCTGGCACGCTGGTGCGGCGCTATGGAGACCGTGTCCGCTTTCCTCCGTTGCGACTGTACGCCGTTCTTGAACTCCTGATCGGCTTGTCGGCTCTGGTGGTTCCGGCGGAACTGGCTTGGGGGCATCGCCTGCTGGAGGGGCTGGCGGATCGCGCCGGCGTGTCTTCGGCCGCCTACTACTTGATTTCTGGAGTGTGGTTGGCAGCGACGATGGTTCCGTTTTGCGCTTGCATGGGCGCGACCATTCCAGTGGCCATGTTCGCCATCCGCAGCCGTCAGCAAGAAGGCGATCGTCGCTCGTTCAGTTTTCTCTATCTTGCAATGTGCTGGGCGCTGTGCTCGGTTCGTTCCTGCCGCTGCTCCTCATCGAGCCTTACGGATTTCATAAGACCCTGCGCATTGGGATGGTTCTGAATGTGGCCATCGCTGTTTCGGCCTTTGTGGTGACGTTCGCATCCCGTCCGCTTCAGCCGCGCCCCTCAAGCTCTTCCGAGACTGCCTATGGCCCAACCGGCAGCCGTAGCAGTGCGCTGGTCCTGCTCTTCACCACTGGACTGGCCACCATGGGCATGGAGTTGATCTGGATTCGGGTCTTCACGCCCTATATCGGCCCGGTAGTCTATTCCTTTGCCATAATCCTCGCAGCTTACCTGTTGGCCACGTATGCAGGATCGCAGATTTACCGCTACTGGAGCCGCAACCGAACCGAGGAGAGCCGGCTGACATGGATATCACTGGCCCTGCTGGGAATGCTGCCGCTGCTCACGGCGGATGCTCGCGTCCCCTTGGACATGGTGGCGCGGGTTTTCCTGGGAGTCATGCCGTTTGCGGGAATGATCGGATTCCTCACGCCCATGCTCGTGGACCGGCTGTCGGGAGGCGATCCCGACCGCGCAAGTCGCGCCTATGCCGTCAACGTGGCGGGGTGCATCTTGGGTCCGCCGCTTTGCGGATTCCTGCTGCTACCTCTCGTGGGCGAGCGCTGGTCCGTGCTTCTGCTTGCGCTGCCGTGGTTCGCGATGTCCTTTCCCATCCGGCGCGCACCCGGATTCCAGCCTTTCAGCCGCGCGGCGGCATACGGCATACTGGCGCTGGCGCTTGTTGTGCTGTTGACCACTAGGGATTTCGAAACCCAGTTTCCTGTCCGAAGAGTGTTGCGCGACTCGACCGCAACCGTGGTTGCCCGTGGAGAAGGCATGGAGCGGCGGCTGCTGGTGAATGGCATTGGGATGACCAAACTCACCCCCATCACCAAGATGATGGCTCACCTGACCCTGGCCTCGCTCGACCACACCCCCCACAGTGCCTTGATTATCTGCTTCGGGATGGGCACCACCTTCCGATCGGTGGTGTCGTGGAATATCTCCGACACGGCGGTCGAACTTGTGCCGAGCGTACCGAAACTCTTCAGCTACTACCACGCGGATGCGGCCGAGGTCATGGCGTCGACGCTCGCGCACGTGATCATTGACGATGGCAGGCGCTTCCTGGAACGTTCCCCCGCCAAGTACGACGCCATCATCGTGGACCCTCCTCCGCCGGTGCAGACGGCAGGTTCGAGCCTGCTCTATTCGCAGGAGTTCTACGCCGTTGCCAGGCAACGGCTGGAGCCGGGTGGGATCCTGCAGCAATGGCTGCCCGAGAGTGACGATCCGACGCAAGCCGCGGTCGCGCGGGCGATCAAGAATTCCTTTCCTTACGTTCGCGTGTATCCGGGAATAACCGTGCCGGGCTGGCATTTCCTGGCGAGTGAACGTCCTATTCCCGTCCGGACCGCGGCGGAATTGGTGGCGCGGATGCCGGCAAGCGCGGTAACCGACATGATGGAATGGGGACCCGCACCAACGCCAGAACAGCAGATGAATCAGGTCCTTTCCGGCCAGACGTCCGTCGATGCCATCATCGCGTACTCGCCGGCCACTCCCGCGCTTACCGACGACCGCCCCATCAACGAATATTACTTGCTGCGAAAACGATCGATATGGATGGGGCTGATCTCAGGTCGGTAGTGCTCCCCGATGTCGCCTCACATTACTTATACGTACGTACAATCAGACCTGCACAGAATGTTCCACGTGGAACACTGTACGTACAATTAGAGGCGGCCGAGGCGGCATGAGCTGATGGCTGACGGCTGAGAGCCGTCCTACTTCCCCGCCAGTTTCTTCGCAATCTCTTCCACGATCTTCGGGCGAAGATCGGCCATTACGCTGTCCACGATGCTGGCAATCGTGCTGGCGTCCGGTACAGACGCCGCCGTAGACGAGGTCGGAGAGCCCTTTGCCGCCGCTGCTGCCATAGCCTTCGGAGCCTCTTCGGCTGCGTCTTCGGCCTGTTTTGCCGCTTCCACCACCTCACTGTTCGCGGCTTCGCTGGTTGGTGCGGTGCGGATCTGATGCCACTTCGATTTCCCCGATTTCGCTTTCACGGCCTTGCCCATGGCTTCCCGACCCCCAACGTCTGTACTCGAATCCTGATTCTCTTTCGCGACCGCATCCGTCCCGCCGACCGGCTCCCTATTCTCTTCCTCCGTAACCTCGGTCTCGTCCTTGCCCACTGCATCCGCGAAGGTCGCTGAGGCGACTTCTTCCGCAGGTGCTTCCGCAGCCGGGAAATCTTTCTGCTCCGCTTCGATCTTCTCTGTTTCGGTCTCTGGTTCGATCTCTTGTCCGATCTGCGGTGCGATCGCTTGTTCGACCTCTGGTGCGATCTTCTCTGATGCGCTACCCTCCACCAAAGAACTCGCGGCGTTCGAGGCCGCCGTCACCACTTCTGCCGGTGCTTCCCCGGCCGATGTTTCAGTGACTCTGGCCTCTGAACCATGCTCAGATGAACAGCCCTCGGCCCCTCGTTCTGCCCAACTCGTCGAAGTGGCCGCCAACCCTGCTTCCGCCAATCTGTTCTCAACCGCAGCCGCAATCGCTGAAACTCCGGTGATCCCTACCGGTTCAGTTTCCCCGCTGGGCGCTGCGGCGGGCATTGTCGCGGGCATTGTGCTGAAAGTGCGGAACATTTCCGCCTCCAGCGAAATCGCCGCTTCCTCCGGACTCAGCGCCACTGGCTCCGCTACCCACCTCGGACTGGATGCCGCAATGCGTGCCGCTTCTTCCGCCAGCACCTGGCCAGCCGCCGCCAGGGTTTCGTGCGACGGAGCCGTCGAGACCTCCGCGGAACCAGTAGCGGGTGTCAGCCAGCGCAACGCTTCCGCCAGTTCCGCATCGCTCGGCATCGGCGCTTCCGCCTCCGCCGTCTCTGGCACGCTCGCCGCAACCGGGACCGGTGGCTCAATTTTCTCCGCCTGCAACTCTTCGCCCTTCAACTCCGGGGCCTCTGATTCCTGGGCCTTCGATTCTTCGGGCTGGGATTCTAAGCCCTTCGCATCCCCTCCTTCCGCCAGCGTGCTCGCCGCGGCCGCCTCGCTATTGGCGACGGCATCGGCCGGCTTCGCTTCAATATCTCGTTCGCCCTTGTCTTCTGCCGCCTCTTCTTCCGCGGCCTGCCCCATCGCGCTAGCAGCCGACGCGAACATCGGTTCGTCGGTTCTGTCCACAGGCGCGGGTTCCTGCGCAAACTGGCCGGTATTCACCGCGACAGCCGCCAACCCCGCCGCTGCATCGGGATCCTGGCTTTCGGCAACTACCGCAGCACCTTCGCTCGCCGGCTCCAAGTGCTCGACCGGAATTTCGACTTCACTCTTTGCTTCGGCCTTTCCTTCGAAGCCTGACGCCGGAGCCTCAACGGCTGCCTCCGCGGGCGCAACGACCGGCGCCGGAGTTTCAACCTCTCTCTTCGATTCCGCCGCAGCAGCAGGACCTTCCACTTCAGTGTTTGCCGCCGCCGCCGCATCCACCGGAGCCTCAACTGGGTCCATCCTTTCCGCCAGCTTTTCCGCCAGCGGCGCAACATTCTCAGTCTCCGGAATCGGTCCATCGAGCTTCGCGGCCAGCTCACTCAGTGCATCCAACTCAGCCGCCGTGATGTCGCGCGGAAGATCCGTGACCAGCCCTGGCTCCTGTCCCGGCGGCGCCGGCGCCTTCACCGTGAACGCCGCGCTCGCACCCGTCTTTCCCTTCCCCTTCCGGAAATCCCGGAAGGTCGCTCCCGCCGCGACATCCTCTGGTTCTGGTTCTTCTTTCTTATTCTTCGACGGAAAACCCAGCCGGCTCTTCCATCCGGCATCGGCCATCGCGCTTTTTTCCGTTTTCCTGCCGCTTTCCTCGCCGCCAAACCTCTCCATGGCCGAAACCGACGTGCTAAAGCGCCCGCCCTCGGATGCCTGCGGCACCATGCGGTCTTCGAGTCGCGTGATCGCAGTCAGCAATTCGCTGGCTTCAAATGGCTTCACGATGTGAGCGTCGGCCCTGACCCGGCGCGCTTCATCCGCCTTGAAAGGTTCCAGCTTGCCCACCGTCAGCAGCACGGGAATGTGCGTCGTCTCCTCCGAATCCTTCAGCCGCTGGCAGACTTCCAGCCCGCTGTAACCAGGCATGTAAACATCGAGCACGATCAAATCAGGCTTGATTTCGGTGATTTTCTTCAGGGCGGCCGATCCGTTATTGACCGTGACCACGTCATACCCGGCATCGGCCAGGATTTTTCGGCCCATGTTCTGGGCTGTCACACTATCATCGGCAAGCAGTATTTTCCGCGCCAAGCGTCATCCTTCGCAAAAAAGGAGAGATAACGCGAAACTATCCTGTCCCTTAACCTAAGTCAACGATTCCTGCACGGGTAACGGTTACGACTGTTCCTAGTCTGTTGGGGCGGGGGGAAGAGTCAGAATCAAGAGGTCAGATTGAGGAAGTGAGAGGCAAAACTTCAAGAGTTGGGGGGCGGATTCCAGAAGTCGGCTGACAAAACCGGTAGAAAACTCTGCAATCTGCCCGCTTAACTCTGACCTCTCTAGAACGGGTTCAGCTTTGCCAGTCCCTTCTTCTTTTTCTTCTTGCTCGAAGAAATATCCGCCATCTCTTCGTTTTTCGTCGTCGAGGAAACAGCGCTCGTCGCTCCTCCGCCACTGTCCACTTGATTGCTCTGCTGGAGTGGGGGAAGCGCGTTCGGATCGGGCTCGACGTTCGGCCTCAGTTCATTTGGATCCGTGACAGTTGGCTTCATCTGGGCTGCCGCAGGAGGAGTCGGAGGGACTGCATTTGTTGCCGAAGCATCCGAACGCGGCGCCTCCTGGTTCGGCGGCACAGTCCCGTTCACCGTCTCCACCTTCAGTTTGCTGTCCCCGCCGCCCACCGAATTGGTCAGTTCCCTCACCACGCCCGTTGCCGTCACCGGCTCCGGATCCACCATCGTCGGCTCGCCCACGTGTGCGGCCCTGGACACGTCGGGCGCCTTCTCGAAGTTCCCCAGTTGCCTCGACAGCATGCCCGTTTGTTGCCGGCTCGCCTCTTCCCTCTTGCTATTGTCGAGCGCCGCCCGCGTCGGCCGCGGCACCGGTTGATGCAGTGCCTCCAGCCGCGACTTGGCATCCACCGCCCGGTCCATTGCCGGATACCGCTTGATGATCCTGGCGTACGCCTCCGCCCCTTCCTTCGTGAGTCCCTCGATCATCCTGGTCTTGGCCACTTCGTTCAAGCGCGGATTCTTCCGCACCGCGTTGATCTCGCCTTCGTACGCCTGCCCCAGCAGATACAGCGCTTCGTCCGCGCCGCTATATAACGGATAGCGGTCTACCAGCGTTTTCAGCCGCGCAATCGCCGCCGGATACGCCAGCCGCAGATAATAGAACCGTCCGATCTCGAACTCCCGTTCCGCCAGCACTTCCTGCACTTCCCGCAACCGCTGTTTCGCCACCGGCACCATTTTGCTGTCCGGATACTCCAGGATCAGCGCCCGGTATTCCTCCTCCGCCCGCATCGCGTGCGTGAAGTCGCGATCTGGCTTTTCCATCTCCTGATAGTGGATGTTTGCCACCTTCAGCTGCGCCTCGGCCGCCTCCGGCATATTGGGGAAGAACGTCCGGAAATCCTTGTACTGGATCTCGGCCTGCTGCCACGCTGTCGTGCCCCCCTCGGCGTACCACGAATCCGCCACCGCCAGCTTAGCCCGCGCCACAAACTCCGAATCCGGATACGTGTTGATCAGCGTCTGCAGCGTCATCCGCGCCACGTCGAAGCGGTTGTGTTTCATGGCGTCCATGGCCCGGTCAAACAGCACTTTGTCCGGCTGTTTCGACCCCACGTTGGCCAGCGGATTCACTGCCTTCTTGTTGGTGCATGCCACCGTTAACGCCAGCAGCAATGCGAGGAGTACAACCTTAGAATAACGACGCATAGAAAACCTCAAGAAAACCATTTGTAATTGGTGATTTGTAATCTGGCAAACCAAAACCTCAGTGGCCCGACTGGTTTTCAAATCACAAATCGCAAATTACCAATTACAAATTACCCTACACTCGCTGCAAACTCGCGCTCCGCGCCGCTTCCAGCAGCCCCTGCGCGTTCACCCTGGCATCGCCCTTGCCGAACACCGCATTCCCTGCCACCAGAATTTCCGCCCCGGCGTGCACCACGTCTGCCACAGTGTCCATCCCAACGCCCCCATCCACTTCGATGCGGTATTGGTATCCCCGCGCCGCGCGAATTTCCGCCAACTTCCTCATTTTGTGCAGCGTTCCCGGGATAAACTTCTGCCCCCCAAACCCCGGATTCACGCTCATCACCAGCACATAATCCACCATGTCGAGCACTTCGCCGAGCGTTTCCACCGGCGTCGCCGGATTAATCACCACCCCCGCCAGGCATTCATGCTGCTTGATAAGGTGCAGCGTTCGGTTCAAATGCCGGCACGCCTCCTGATGCACTGAAATCCAGTCCGCTCCCGCATCCGCAAATTCCGCAATGTACTGGTCGGGGTTCTCAATCATCAGATGGCAGTCCAGCGGAAGCCGAGTTGTCCGGCGCAGAGATTTCACCACCGGAGGCCCGATGGTTAGGTTAGGCACAAAATGCCCATCCATCACGTCGACATGGATGACGCTGGCGCCGCCAGCCGTAGCCTGCGCCACCGCATCCGCCAGGTACGCAAAATCCGCCGAAAGTATCGAAGGCGCAAGCTCGATCAAGACAAGGGTCCAGGAAGTAGGGTCAAAAGCTGTGGAAATTCTAGCACGCCCGTGTGGTGAAGGGGCTCAGCCCCGTCCCGGCTGCTCGTGTGGGGACGGGCCCCTCGCCCGTCCAAGCCGAGCGCAGCTCGGCAGTTACCTGCCCGCAATCAGGCGCTCGATTTCGAAAAGCGCGTTTCCTCAGAGGCGGCCAGCACTTTTCGCACCTTCTCGACTCCCTCCGCCATCGCGTACTTCAGCTTCTCAATTCCCTCGCCGGTAACCGCCGAAATTGGATAGAGCTTCAGCTTCTTGCGCCTAGCCCACTGTTTCAACTTCTTAAGCTTCTCCGGATTGGCCACGTCAATCTTCGATGCGACCATCAAAGTAGGCTTCTTCTCCAGTCCCGCGCCAAAGCTAGCCAGCTCACCGAGAATCACATCCACGTCTTTCACCACGTCGTCCCGCCCGCTGCTGTCGGAAACATCCACCATATGCACCAGCAAACGCGTGCGCTCAATGTGCCGCAGGAATTGTGTGCCGAGGCCCGACCCAGTGTGCGCTCCTTCGATCAAGCCCGGAATATCGGCGACCACGAAACTCTCTTCTTTTCCCTTTTCACCCGCCAGCACAACTCCAAGGTTCGGCTCGAGCGTCGTAAACGGATAATCCGCCACCTTCGGCCGCGCCGCCGAGATGCGCGAGATCAGCGTCGATTTGCCGACATTCGGATATCCCACCAGCCCAACATCAGCCAGCAGCTTCAACTCCAGTCGGAAGTTGCGTTCTTCGCCAGGGCGTCCTTCTTCGTGCTCGCGCGGCGCCTGGTGAGTGGAAGTGGCGAACTGCGCGTTGCCGCGTCCGCCGCGTCCGCCACGCGCGATCACGACGCGTTCATCGGCGCGCGAAAAATCGTAAACTTTCTCGCCTGTGTCCTCGTCGTAAACGATCGTGCCCACCGGCACTTTCAGCACTATCCCTTCCCCATCGCGGCCAGTCTTCTTCGCACCCTCGCCGTGCCGTCCGCGCTCCGCCTTGTATTCAGGATTGAAACGGAAATGCACCAGCGTATTGTGGCGCTCGCTCGATTCCATCCAGATGTCGCCGCCCCGGCCACCATCCCCGCCCGAAGGCCCGCCCCGCGGAACGAACTTCTCCCGCCGGAACGCCATGCACCCGTTGCCGCCATCCCCAGCCTTCACTCGAATTTTGGCTTCATCGATGAACATCGGAATTATGTGGCGGATATCCTTGGATATCCCGGAAACAGAATGCGCCGGTCCGGCGGTTACTTTCGTACGGATCTCAGGCGCTTGAAGCGAAACCATTGGTGCAACGCGCGAGGAATAACTGCAATAATCCCTGCCGCAATAAAAGGGTGCTGAAATCGGCTCGTGGTGGTGACCTGGTCGAACCCCGTTAAAGCAATCACGAACCCTATCAATCCAAGAAGCGCGTCTTTAACAATCTCTTGGACACGTTGTTTCAGAATAATAGAAACCAGAAATCCCGAAAGCGCACCTATGGCCAGTCCAATGATTACGATCTCAAGAAATCCAACGATTGACACACTAAGACTGACTGGAAACACATCATCCCCCTTGAAGCGTTTGTTGATCGATTCCGACTCAAAATGTCAGGTCAGATCTTCGGATGACTTGCCCGGGAGACGAAAAAGCCTCGACTCAAAGCCGAGGCCGAAAAACTTCCTGCAGAGACGCAGCTTGCCGCAGCTCTCGCCGTGTCCAAAAAGACGGGGCAAGTCCCGTCTCTACAATAAATCCACGAGCTACTGCGCTTCTATCGCCTCGGGCTCGACCATCACAAACTTCCCCATCGATCCCTTATCGACAAACTTGATGCGCCCCGTGATCTTGGCGAAGAGAGTGTCATCCTTGCCGCGTCCAACGTTCAGCCCAGGCTTAACCCGCGTCCCCCGCTGCCGCACGATGATCGTGCCGCCGGGCACCAGTTGTCCACCAAAAGCCTTAAACCCAAGCCGCTGCGCGTTCGAGTCGCGCCCGTTTCGTGAAGTGCCTTGTCCTTTTTTATGCGCCATAAAATCAGTTCCCAGTGGCCAGTTGCCCGTAGTTCCAATTTCTTGCCGTGCAAAACCAAATTGTCATCCTGAGCGAAGCGAAGGATCTGCTACTTCTTTTTCTTCTTCGCCGCTTTCTTCGGCGCCGATTTCTTCCCGTGCGCGTGTGCGACGTGCTTCGCCGCCTTTTTCCCCGGCCTCTTCGAAGTCTTCACCCCTTCGCCGCCCTCCTGCGCCGGCTTCACCTTTTTTTCCTTCTTCGGAAGCTCAGGCGCTTTGAACGACTGACCATCAAAAGCAATCTCGGTGATGCGGACCGCGGTATAGTCCTGCCGGTGTCCCCGCAGCTTCTTGTATTGCTTCTTGCGCTTGTAATGGAAGACCAGGATCTTGTTGCCGCGTCCCTGTTCGAGAACCTCGCCGGTTACGAGCGCACCCGATCCCGCAGGCACAACGCTGCCCGCCTCGGCGGAAACCGCCAGCACCTCGCCGAACTCGACCTTTCCGTCCTTGTCTTTTTGTGTTTCCACCCGGATCACATCGCCCGGGGCTACTCGATACTGCTTTCCACCTGCGCGGATCACCGCGTACATAGACTCTCCTTCATGCTCGTGTAGGGACGGGGCTTTGCCCTGTCCAAGCCGAGCGTAGCTCGGCAGATACAATCTTGTGCTTGCTGTTTTCCCGCTGCGGCTTCTGACCGGAAACGCGGCGCGGCCCCAGAACGGGTCCGCAAGTACAGGCAAACTCATCCAGTCTATAGTGCACTGTGGAAATCGGTCAAACGGAAGTCGCGGCCGGATTATAACTCGGCAACGGCTCGATACGCTCGCTTGACACTGTGTTGAAACGGGTGTGAAATTATCGAGTCTTCAAGGCCGATGCCGACCGTTCCCCTATGGCGCTCGGACCCGGAAGCTCGCGTCGAAGAAACTCGCGAGCAGGATTGCAGGCTGGTAATTTCTGTGCCCGCGTATGTTCTCTGCTAGTGGATTTGGAGCTTCACATCTCACAGGAGTGGCGAATGAATTCGAGCAACCAAGGAAAGAATATCCTGACGTTATGGTCCGTACTGCTGGTTCTTCTCGCAGTAACCGCAGTGGCTTCGGCTCAAAAGGACAAGCCGAAGAGCGCGCCTGCACCGAGCAAACCGGCGAGCGCGCCGAAAGCCGCCCAGGGCGGCGGTGCCAAGCCTGGCGGAGCGGCCGGCGGTGCCAAGCCCAGCGGAGCGGCCGGTAGTGCCAAACCCGGCGGCGCGGGCGGAGCGGCCAATCGCGGAACCAGCGGAGCGAACACCAACAGAGGTGGGCAGGCGGGCGCGAATAAAACTGGCGCGACCGGCGGCGGCGCCAACCGCGGAACCAGCGGAGCAAACACCAACAGACCTAGTCCAGCGGCTGGCAACAAAGGTGGTCCAGCGGGCGGCAGCAAGGGCGGTCCGGCGAATGCTGGTAGGGGTGGTCCAGCTGGTAGCGCCAAACCCGGCGGCGCGGGCGGCGCGACCAATCGCGGGCCCGGCGGAGCGAACGCCGGCCGACCTAACGCGGGCAGCCGTACTCCTCCGGGCAGAAACGTTTCCCTGAAGGGCGGAGGAAATGCGAGCATCCGTCCCAATGGCCAGGTTCGTTCGATCGATCGCGGCGGCATGCACATTGAGCATGGGGTCCACGGCGGGCGCACGGTTGTGGGCGTACACAACGGCGCTCGCGTCGTGAACACTGGACGGAGCGCCGGATACGTACAGCGCAGCTACGTCAGCCGTGGCGGCCACTCCTATTATTCGCGCACCTACTATTCCCACGGCGTCTACCGGACCGGCGTGTATCGCGGCTACTACTACGGCGGCCGTAGCTACTACGGTTACTATCCTGGGTTCTACTACCATCCCGGTTTCTACGGGTGGGCCTATAACCCGTGGGCCTCACCTGTTGTCTGGGGCGTAGGGGCGTGGGGTTGGGGAGGAGCTCCGTGGTTTGGCTTCTACGGCGGGTGGTTCACGCCTTATCCCGTCTATGCTTCACCCGCGTTCTGGCTGACGGATTACCTGATTGCGGCGAACTTGCAGGCGGCCTACGCGGCCCAGGCGGACGCAGGCGCGGACGCCGATGCCGGAGGCAGTGGTGGAGGTGGTCCTGCTCCGGCAGCGGCGTCGGGCCAGGTGGTAATGACCCCCGAAGTCAAGCAGGCCATCGCCGACGAAGTGAAGGCGCAGTTGGCCGCGCAGCAGGCACAGGCGGCGCAAAGCAGCGCGCCCGCCGCTCCAGCGGCTCAAGCAGCAGCACCGGCGAATGCCAGCAACGAAGTTCCGCCGGCGCTGGATCCGGCAAGGCGCACCTTTGTCGTGGCCGGCGATCTCACCGTAGTGGCGAATGGGCAGGAATGTGCGCTGAGCGCGGGTGACGTAATCATGCGGCTCACAGACACTCCCGATGCAGACAATATGGTGAACGCCAGCGTTTCGGCAAGCAAGAAGTCGGAATGCGCGGCCGGACAAACCATCGCCGTTAAAGTGGACGACTTGCAGGAGATGCAAAACCACTTCGCGGAACAACTCAATAGCGGCTTGGGCGAACTGGCGAAGAAGCAGGGTACAGGCGGTATTCCGAAAGCGCCAGACACGGGCACCACGGCCTCGGATGTACCGCCTCCGCCGCCAGATACCACGGCGGAGAAGACGCTGCAAGACCAACAGCAGGCGGCCGACCAGACCGACTCTCAGGTCAAGCAGGAAGCCGCCGGATCGTCCGGCGGGCAGTAGAGCGAACACTTGTAACGACGGTTTCACCGATCAATCAACCACAGGGAGCGTCGGATGACGACGCTCCCTCTGCCATGAAGTGGCGAGACATTCCCTGACTCTGCGCTCATTATGTTTTGCGCACCGCTCGTTCCGCGCACCGCTCGGAGTCGAACTTTGGGAAAAACCGAACCGGAGGGTTTTACGATGTCGCAGAAATTCCACGCTCTGATTGCTGGGATTGTGCTTCTGGCTGCCACGATCTTTCCGATGCCGCTAGCCAATGCGCAGGCGGTTTCTCTACAGGAGCAACTGGCCGCGCAATACAAGCTGGTGAGGATGGGGTCGGACACGGGCGGATATTCCGTGGTGGAGGCGGGCACGCTGCTGGCCATCCAAAAAGGCGGAATTCTCGCTGTGCCTTATTCCGACCAGACCGTTCTCGCCACCAAGTATGAAAACGGAACGGTGCACTCTCCCAGCAGCTTGCTGGTGCAGGGAAAAAAGTCCCTCCTGGGACATTTTTCGCAGACGCAGTCCCAGGGGCAGACCACCCACTTGTTTGCGGTAGGAGACAAGGTCTATCCCACCAAGATCGAAGTCAATGTGGCCAGCGACAAGGTTTCCATGGGAATCGTCGCTTGCGACACTTGCAACAAGACCGATCCCCCCACCTACAACAAGGCGCAGGTGGTTTTCCAGTTCCCCAAGGGGACTCTGGCAAACGCGAGCGCGGGTCAGGTGGAAGACGTCATCGGACAGCTTCTATCGATCAGCAGTGACGATGCGCAGCAGGGTGGAAACGACCAAGGCAACAACCAGCAAGGCGGCGACCAGGGTGCAGCTCAAAACCAAGCGCAGCAACAAGCGCCCCCGCCCGAGCCTCAGCAGATAGAAAAAGGGCAAACCCCCGATCAAGTGAAAGCCGCGCTCGGGAACCCCGACAAGATCGTCAATCTTGGCTCCAAGCAGATCTTTGTCTACAAGGACCTGAAGGTTACGTTTATCAACGGCAAAGTTTCCGACGTGCAGTGATTGGTTAGATTACACCTTTCATGAATTGTCATCCCGAGCGAAGCGAGGGATCTGTAGTTCGCCGCGAGATGCAGATCCCTCGCTTCGCTCGGGATGACAATTCACAAAGGTTGTTAGCAGGCTCTAGCAGGCTGCGGAAAAATTGACGTTTCGTATCAGGGCATCCCTTTAGCGATGCCGTAAGTCCTTCGCAATCCGATGCCCCTTTAGGGGCTGGAGCGCGACGTCAGACTTTTTCGGCAGCCTGCTAGAGTATCTTCTTCCCAAACGCCGAGAGCGCCAGCTCGACCGCCAAATCGGCAGTCTGGTTGTGCTCGTCGATGACCGGATTCACTTCCACGATTTCGAAGCTCAGCATGCGTCCGTCGTCAGCGATGATCTCCATGGCAAGATGCGCTTCGCGGTACGTGGCGCCGCCCCAGACCGGGGTGCCGACTCCGGGCGCGTCTTCGGGATCGATCCAATCCATGTCGAGTGAGACGTGATAGCCGGCGGTGCCGTGTCCGGCCATGCGGAGCGCTTCCTCCATCACGGCGCGCATGCCGCGCTCGTCGATGTCGCGCATCGTAAAAACTTCGACTCCGGATTTGCGGATGTTTTCTTTTTCAAAGTTGTCAACGTCGCGGATGCCGACGAGCACGCAATTCTCCGGCCGCACTTTGGGCGAGAAGTCGTAGATCTTGCCAAGCTCGAAGGGAGGAAGTCCCATGAGCGCGGCGAGCGGCATGCCATGGACGTTGCCGCTCGGCGAAGAGTCGGGCGTGTTCATGTCGGTGTGAGCGTCGATCCAGAGCAGCCCGATTTTCTGGTTCTTGCGGCGATAGAACTCGGCGACACCTGAAACCGTGCCCACCGCAACCGAGTGATCGCCGCCAAGAATGAGCGGAACCTTCCCGGCTTCGAGCGTCTTCAATACCATATCGGCGCTCTTGGTGCAGGTAGCGGTGATTTCCTTGAGGTATTTGGAATTGGCCGCGCCTGCTTTTTTCTGCTCGGGGATGGCCACGGAAATGTTGCCGGCATCCTCGACAACGTGCCCGATGGCCTCAAGGCGCGCTTCCAGTCCGGCAACCCGAACGGCGGAAGGACCCATGTCAACCCCGCGGCGGGATTGGCCAAGGTCAAGAGGAACACCGATCACGCGGATGTGGCGCGGCGTGACGCTGCTGTAGGTCGTGCTGCGTTGAGCCATAGAATGAGGTTCTCAGTTCCCGGTTCTCAGTTCTCAGTTAACCCCAGTTCGCATTGCCTTGCTGAGAACTGAACTACGGATACAGCCGATGCAGCATGCGCGGGAAGGGAATCGTCTCGCGCACGTGCTCCAAGCCGCAGATCCAGGCAACGGCTCGCTCAATGCCCATGCCGAAGCCGGAGTGCGGGACGCTGCCGTATTTGCGGAGATCAAGATACCACTTGAAAGCTTCTTCCGGCAGATTGTGCTCGTGAATGCGCTGCAGGAGCAAGTCGTGCGAGGCCATGCGCTGCGATCCACCGATGATTTCGCCGTACCCTTCAGGAGCCAGCACGTCCACGCAGAGAGCAAGTTCGGGCCGCTGGGGATCGGGCTCCATGTAGAACGCTTTCACGCTGGCCGGATAGCGATGGACCATGACGGGCCGGTCGTAGAGCGACGAGAGATAGGTTTCGTCGGGCGAGCCGAGGTCTCCGCCCCACTCGAATTTATTTTCCAGCGCGCCCTGCGCGTGGCCTTCCCGCAATTTCGTGACGGCTTCGTCGTAGCTGATGCGCGGGAAGGGCGCTTCGATCTTCTCGAGCTTCGCAAGATCGCGGCCGATGGTTGCGAGGTCAGGGCGGCGGCGTTCCAGGCAGCGCTTTACTAAAAAAGTGAGCAGGCCTTCGGCGAGTTCCATCAGGTCGTCGAGCGTGCCGTAGGCGACTTCCGGTTCGACCATCCAGAATTCGGTCAAGTGGCGGCGCGTCTTCGATTTCTCCGCGCGGAAGGTGGGACCGAACGAATAGACCTTGCCGAGCGCAATGGCCGTAGCTTCAATGTAAAGCTGGCCAGACTGCGTGAGGTAGGCCTGCTCTTCGAAGTAATCCACGGGGAAGAGCGTAGAGGTGCCTTCGCAGGC
>JBEKWX010000037.1:0-15463 GCA_049512675.1 Terriglobales bacterium
ACTACCACGCCCTGCCCAACTCGCAGCGCTATCTAGCCTCGCTCCTCCGCGATCCCGAACTCCACCAGCGCCCCGTAGTGCTGGGAGTTGAAACCATTTTTTCCCGCGACCAGCATATTCTCGACGAATGGCTCCACACCGAGATTGCCGAAGACGAACTGCGCCAGCGCATCCGTTTCGACCTCGACTGGGGATACGACTGGGCTCCGTTTTACGAACTGCTCTCCGCCGCCCGCGACCACGGCGCAGCCATCTATGGCCTTGATTGCATGCCTCGCGAAGATCTGCGCAAAATTGGCGCCCGTGACCGCCACGCCGCCGACAAGATTGCCGAACTCCGCCGCCAGCATCCCGGCGCGCTTATTCTGGCGCTTTTCGGCGAGTCGCACCTCGCGCCCCAGCATCTGCCCGCGCTGCTCCAGCAGCGGCTTCCCGCGGAACCCATACTCACCGTTCTGCAAAACGTAGACGCCCTTTACTGGCACGCCGCCGGAGAAGCCCGCGACCACGTCGAAGCCGTCCTAGTCCGCAAAGATGTACGCAAAGAGGTTCGCAAAGACGTCCGCCAACATGTTCTCTGCGTCTTCAACGCCACGCCGCTGGAGAAATACGAGAACTACCGGCTCTGCATCGACCGCTGGCGACGCGATGATAATGACCACGGCGCGCCCGACCTCGGACCCACGCTCTACAATCTGATCGACGGCATGGTGCGTTTTCTAGGCATCAACCAGTACTCCCCGCACAACACGACGCAGCCCAGGCTCCTGGTTGACCTTATGCCCGAAGTCTACTCGCGCAGCTCAGATGCGCTCCTGCGCCGTCTCTTATCGCGCAAAGGATTCACTGCCGAACACCGCCGATCCCTGCTCCGCCAGGTCCGCGAGCGTGGCAGCGTCTACCTCACGCCCATCAACGCCGTGTATGTACGCCACTTTCGCATGACCTCCGCTGCCGAAGACGCTACCCGCTTCCTTCATCAAGCCTGTCGCGGACTGCCGAATCTTTCGAACGGCAAGGTCTTGCCACAGCACACCGCACCGAACGCCGTGCCAGTCGCCCAACCGCTAACCCGGGACGACGCGTTTTACATGGCCGTCTTCGAACACGCGCTCGCCTTTTTCGGATCGCGCGTCTTACACCCGGCGCGTCCCGCTCTCCGCGATGCCGATCTCGCGGATTTGTTCGACGTGACTCGTGAAGACCTGGAACACCAGACTGCGCTTCCCTTTGCCGCCGCAGTCGAAGCTCTCGACTTCCTGATCCAACACCGCGAACTCGTTCTTCGTTATAACCATAGTTATAAGCAAAGTTATAGGCAAAGTTATAAGCAACGCTCCCAGCGCCAGTCGTTCGCTCCCGAATCGCTCGCCCGAGTTCCAGCCTTCACCGGCCGCCAGTACGAATACGCCGCCCAGCAACTCGGTTACCTCACCGGCAACGATCTCTACGACGCCTACCTTGAAGGCCGCCTAACGACTGCCGCCCTGCGCAAGCTTTTCCTCATCCACATGGAACAGCCCGGTGTAGCCCGCGAAGCCTACGTCCAGTTAAGAGCGCACCTGGGCTAGTAAGGTGACTCATACAGTGGAGGGACGGGCGTCTCGCCCGTCCACAGCCGGAGCACGCATAAATGTTCGCGTCCTCGGTGGATCAACGTTCTGAGATGCGCCGGTGAGTCTTAGAAGATGTTGGGGTCGCGGCGAGTTAGGATGACGCGTTCGATGCTTAGCTCGTTGCCGACAATTATAAAGTTATAGGGCGAGCCGTTCAGCAGCGATGCCAACACTTCGAGCACCGGGGCCGGACCCAGATCGGCGTCCACTTCTTCGTGCTCGGCGCCGGCCGGAATGGCGATCGCGGCCTTCGTCTGACGCTGCACTTCGGACAACACTTGCGCGAACGTAGCTTTCTCGGCGTGAATGCGAAGTATTCCGTTTTCAAAGGTCACGGTCACCGGCGGCGGCCCCGCTGCGGGAGGCGGCGCGGTCGTATTGGAAACTACGGGAGAGACACCGGCGGCCGCAAGATTCGTCCCCGCGGCATTCGTAGGCTCAGCAAGCGTCCCCGCGGCAAGCGAGGCATTCTGAAGTTTGGCGGCGGGCGCATGTGGCACAGCGGGAGGCTGGGTTCCGGGGGCGGTGACCGGACCGGCCTTCACCGGAGCGGCCTTCACCGGACCCAGCTTTACCGGACCCAGCCTCGCCGGACCCAGCCTCACAACGATCGCATTCTGGGTTGTCGAAATCCGATACGACTGCGGCTCCACCAGATCGAGCACGACGCGCGTAATCGGAGGATTGTCGAAAAACAGTCCAGAGCGAATTCCCTTCAGCGCACCACGATTGACTTTGAGAGCGTGCAACCCGGCGGAGGGAAGCGCGCCGGGAAAATCCACGACGATGCGATCGGGTCCGGTGATGGCCTGGGTATCGGGCGCAACCGGCGCTCCGGAAGTCTGTATCTCCACTTCCATCTCGCCAGCGCTTCCGCGCACGACGACGTGCTCGACGCGAGCGCTCCCCGGCGTGCTCTTTACTGAACTATTCTGCGCGCTCGCCGGCGCAGACGTCTGCGCGGAAATCGGCACAGACAACAGCGCCGCAACCGCCAGCCGGGCTCCGGCATGAAAGAGGCGTGGCATTGTGGCTCTAAACATTGTTTCTCTAAACAAAGTCTAGCAGGGCAGGGCAAGGGCAATCCGCACCAGAGGTGGTCGCCCTAATTGGATCCTTCACGAAACGATCCATTCTGCACAGTATTGCTAGAGCCAGTACGGATTTATGAGCATTATTGCTCAGGCCCTTTTTTCCCTGATTTGCTATCCTTGCATTGGCCTCGGTGTGCCCAAAATATCTACCCGAAGTGTCTACCCGGAATCGGTGCGTGGGTGTGCGCACGGCACGACCCCAGTAAGGGCGCGCAGAGGCAACAGAAAAGGAGGCTGTCCCAATGAAGAAAGTGATGTTCGTACTTGCCATGTTGAGTCTCGGTACGCTGTGCTGGGCAGGGTCGGCGCGTGAAGATGCCACCGACCGGCTGGAAAACGCCACCAGTGTGATGCACGAAATTATGGGGATGCCCGACAAGGGAATCCCGGAGGAAGTGTTGGAGCACGCAAAGTGCATAGCGGTTATACCGCACATGGTCAAAGGCGGCTTTGTCTTCGGAGCTGAAGGAGGCAAAGGCGTAGCCACCTGCCGCACGGCAAATGGCTGGAGCGCACCGGCGTTCATCACGATTTCGGGCGGAAGCTGGGGGCTGCAGATCGGGGTGGAAGCTGTGGACGTGGTAATGATCTTTCAGAATGACAAGGCGATGCAGAGGCTGCTCTCGAATAATTTCCAGGTTGGAGCGGACGCTTCCGCGGCAGCGGGTCCGGTCGGACGGCATGCCACGGCCGGCACGGATTGGAAGTTGGATACAGAGATCCTGACCTACTCCCGTGCCAAGGGTGCCTTCGCTGGGCTCACGCTGACAGGTGCATCGTTCCGCCAAGACAGCGATTCCCGGCACGCGATCTACGGAGGCAACGTCACCACGCGGGCTTTGCTGTTGGGCAAAGTGCCGGTTCCAGCCGTAGCCCAGCCGTTCCTCGCGGAAATTCGGTTAGCAAAAGCTGAGGCCAAAGCCAAATAGCGCACAGCCGGCTGGAAGGCACTTCGCTTTTACGGTGCGAGGGGTTGAGCGTTGCGCAGCGCGTCTTCGAGCGTCTGGCTGCTGGGGACGTTCTCGTCCACAACGCGCCAGCCGTCGTCATAGCTGCGGAATCCGACGGTCGAGCGGTAGTGCACTCCGCCGTCATAAAGCGCCGCGCCCACCGGATTGACGGAAACCCAGCGCCAGGTGAATTCGACATCGGCGATGGTTGCACTCTTGCTGATTCCGGAAACGCCCAGCAGTTGCCGGCGCGCGACCGGGATCTCCATCGGGCCATTGTCCCGGCCATTGCCGGCAAGCGCACTTGAAATCAGGGGCCGTACCACCTCCACTCCGATCGGCGTGAGCAATACGTCCCAGCAGGGCGGAGGGTCGATTCCGGCGGGACACTTCACCTCGCTGCCGATAAGCCATCCGCGGTGCTGTAACACCATGTAGTCGGGAGCGCTGAAATCCTTATTGGAAACGATGCCGGTCCGGAGCCAGAAAGATTGAGGCTCTTTGAATGTGTCGGAGGCCGAGATCAAATCGGCGGCGAGCCGGCGCGTCAGGAAATTGCGCGGAGAACAGCCCAGGTCCATCCACAATAGGATCAGACACAATAGGACCGCCAGCAGCAATATTCTAGCCGTTCGCATGAATGTCGATTATTGTCGCGAAAGGATTCTAACCAATTGCGCCTGCCTGCGGGGCAGAAAAGGAGAGGCCGTAATCTGGCCGTCAAAATTCTTCGACCAGCGCCCCGGGACTGGCGTGTGGCAGGCCGGGCAATCGCCTTGCGCAGTCAGCCTGTACTTCTCGATCAAATATCCACAGCGCTGGATCAGCATTTCGCCACACCGATGGCAATGAGTATCTTCCAGACCCTCCACCCGCCCGGGAAGGTTGCCGGCGTAGATGTAGCGCAATCCAGCTTCACGGCCCAAGGCGGCGGCGCGCAGCAAATCTTTAGCACGCGTATCGGCGGGCGAAGTCATCTTGTAGTCCTGGTGAAAGGCGGTCACGTGCCAGGGGATGTCGGGCGAAACGCCCGCCAGAAATGCGGTCAGCTTCCGCAGTTCGTCGTCGCTGTCGTTGAAGCCGGGAATGAGTAAAGTGACGATCTCCAGCCACACACCCATCCGGTGCAAACTACGGATGGTGTCGAGGATCGGCTGCAGGCGTCCGCCGAGCTGGCGATAGTGGTGATCATCAAAGCTCTTGAGGTCCACTTTGTAGAGATCGATCCAGGGGTGGAGATACTCAAGCGCCTGCGGCGTCCCGTTGCCATTCGAAACAAACGCGGTCAGCAAGCCCGCCTGCCGGGCCTGGCGGAAAACCGCAACCGCCCACTCGCTCGTGATCAGCGGCTCGTTATAAGTGCTGACCACAACTTTTGCGCCTTGGGCAAGCGCGTCTTTGACCAGCAGCTCCGGATCGGCCGCGAGCGGCGGTGAGACTGCATCCGGGTCGCGCAGCGCCTGCGAAGTGACCCAGTTCTGGCAATAAGAGCAGTGCAGATCGCAGCCCAGCATTCCGAAACTATAGGCAAGGGCACCAGGGTGGGCGTGGAAAAACGGCTTCTTCTCGATGGGGTCACACTGCGCTCCGGCGACATAGCCCCAGGGAACGTAGAGCGTGCCACCCCGGTTGAAACGAACCTTGCAGACACCGGGTTGTCCCTCCGGAATCGGGCAGCAGTGGCCGCAGGCATAGCAGCGCACGCGATTGCGATCCAGCTTTTCCCAAAGAGCAGAGTCGCCCTGGCGGACGCGATCGTCGGCAGCAAGAATGTCGCGCAACGTGGCCACACCTATATTCTACGGCTGTGGGATTAGGTCTGTCTGTGGTTAATAAGGCTACGGGGAAGTCAGTTGCCGCTTCAGTTCGTCCCGGATTTCGCCTGCTGGTTATGGGACTGGATCCAGGCTTCTGCCTGCTGGCGGGCGGCCGCGACCTGCTCCCGGGTCATTTGCGAAGCCAACCCCTCAAGTCGAGATTTGCTGTTCTCGTCACCTTGGGCGAGCGCGATTGCAGACCAGAAGTAGGCTTTGGAAAAATCCTGAGGAACTCCACGCCCTGCCCAATAGTAAGCGCCGAGCGTGGCCTGCGCGATAACATGCCCCTGTTCGGCGGCGCGCAGGAACCACCGCATGGCCTGCACGTCATCCCGCGGAACGCCCTCTCCGTTGTGGTAGCGCACGCCCATCTGCCATTGCGCGTCAGCGTCTCCCTGATCGGCGAGCTTGCGCAAGCTTCCCAGCGAATACGCTTGCGCGCCATGATCGGTCGCGCTTTGCCCCGAAACCGCCGAGGCCGCCTCGACCGCTGGCTGCTTCGACGCTCGCGGTGAGTTGGCCCAACGCCTCTCGACTATGGGACCGGCCAAATAGCCGAGGACCATCGCCACCACTGCAATGACCAGTCCGATCAGTGTGCGATAGCGAGATGCAGCTACGGGCGCAATCTCGGGAGCCTGCTCCGGAACTTGTTCTGCGACGATCTCTTCCGGGAGCTGCTGCAAGACTTGCTCGGGAAGCTCAGGTTCCCGTTCCCACAAGGCCTCGCGAAGCGCGTGGATCGAATCGAACTCGATCAAACCTTGCCTTGAAGCCGGAGGCTGCGACACGCCCGACACGGCCTCTGGCCTAACCGGCGTTTCCAGTTCAGTCTTTTCAGGCGCGGCGTTTTCAGGCGGGGTCTTTTCACGGTGAGGTTTGGGAATCATTTCGACCAGCTGGCCCAAGACGGTCCCGTGGGCCTCCGTGAAGCCGCGCGCATGCGGAGAGAAGACCTCCAGCAGGCCAACCACCCGGACCCCGGACACAATAGGAGCGGCCATGAGCGAGCCTATGCCCAGCGCGCGACCGATTTCCGGATCGATTCGCGGATCGTTCCCCATGTCCTCGCACGACACGAGAAGTCCGGTGCGAACGCATTCTCCAGACAGCCCTTGTTTTACGTCCACCGGAGCTCCCAGCGGCGGAGCGGGTTCGCCGGCTCGCGCCCGGCAGATCATCTTGTCATCCGTGAGAAACGCCAGGGCCGCGCCACTGGCTCCGGTAAGACTCAAGGCGCGCTCGGTGATGAGTTGCAAAACTGCATCGACGTTGTCACCGATCTCGCCGGCCTCGCGGCCAACCGCCTCCACCGATTCCACCGAAGTGAGCGTTCCGCTTTGTTCGGCGATGGGAACAACACTGCCGGCTTTAGTAACCGGCGCCGGCTCGGGCGATTTTTCTTCCTCGCGGCGCGCGCGTTGCTCAGTTCGAGCAGCGTGGTTGGAGCAGGCGATCAGCAGATTGGCAAACAGCCATTCTCTCAGTATCTGCCGGGAACTCTCGGGAAGCCCCGAAAACCGGACGCCTCCGCGGCCAGCGTCATCGCTCCATATCACCTGGCCGCTGCCATGAATGTAACTTTTGGTTTCAGGAAAATCGAGGCAAAGCGTTACCGCCCGGTTCATCTCCAGCCGTTCACTGGTTCGGACGGCGAAGCCCTCTTCGTGCAGGTCGAGTAATTCGCTCAGATCCACAACCATCCCGGTCTGCGGTCCATTGAAACTGGCGTAAACCGGCGTACAGAGTTTTTGACGAACACGGCGCCGTCGCTCTCCTCTGGGAGGCGCTGCACCTGGATCCGGCAATCTGAGAATGCTTTGATCCATGGTTTCCCCTCCATATTAACTCAGGGATCGAGAGGAAGAGCAAGATCAATCGAGAGGGAAAAGCGATGGGTCTGGCGAACAATTTAGTTGAACCCAGCCGAGGTCGCGGCGACCGCCGCACGCCGCTCGGCCAGCTTCTGTTGGCGTCGGGCAAGGCGTCTTTCAAGCCGCTCCAGTCGGTCGCGGCCCTCCTGCGTGTTCAAGACCACCTTCTCCACGGTGAGCAGAAACTGAGGCAGCTTTTGGCGAATCTCGGTCAGAAAGGGCCTGAATTTCGCATAGACGCAATACATCTCACCGCTGGCATCGAAGAACAACCCCTCATGCAGCGCGCCTCGCAGCACGAACGATGCAGCCATTTCCCAGTAGCTCGTAACCTGGCGCAACCATGTGTTTTCCGGGCTGGGATATGCCCTGGCGATGCGCAAGGTATCTTCGGCGCTTTCCGGCCAAAACTCGGCGGCGATAAAGTGCCGAGCCTTTCGCATCTCCGTATCCCGTCGCAGATCATAGAGCTGGAGAATAACCTGGGCTTCTGCGGCCGTCGCGCATCTGGAGGTCGTCGCCATCTGGCTTCTGGATGACCTGGACTTGCTGGGCATGGCTCTGCTCCTTGGCACTGACATTGGCATTGGCATTGACGATGAAGGGCTCGACTGCCAATCGAGCGCAGCATATTACGAGTCAAGAGCACGCGCAACCACGAAAGCAATGAAAGCAGCGCGGTGGCGTTCACCCTTTTCGATTTGGCACTAACCGTGGTGGCTCCCAGCCGCCACTCTTTTCGTCGTGTCGCCAGTCTAGAATGTGGATAATGGAGGAATCGGGACGGCGTTTTCGCCGCTGACGGGAAGGTGCCTATGCCTCAAGTCGCTTGTTCGACGGGCTACGAGAACGGCGGAGGAGGCACAGGAAGGCATCTCCGCCTTCCTGGAAAAACGCCCGGCGTGTTGGGTGGGCGAGTAACACGTTTCGCCTTGGCGTTTTCGTTCGGCGTCGGACAGTAACACTATGCGATCCAGGCTATGGGCAATCGGCGCCGCAGTCATTCTCTTCCTGGCGCTCTTCGGGTTTTGGAGATCGGCCCATAAGGAAGCCGGGGAGGTCCGCGTTGCCTACCTGCAGATCATCCCGAGCTTGCCGGTTTTCATAGCGCAGGAACAGGGACTTTTCAACCAGGAAAATCTGCGGCTGAAAGCGATCGCGGTCGGCAGCAGTAACGATCTGGTGAACACCCTGGTCGCCGGCCAAGCCGATATTCTGCCGGCAACGTCGCTGGTGCCGATCATTCACCTGGAAATCCAAAGCCCCGGTCGCGTGCGCATCTTCTCGCACAGCCGCATGAACGAGGCCAACGCGCTCGACAAGATTATCGTCCGCGACTCTTCTCCGCTGCACACCGTCGACGATTTGCACGGAAAGAAAATTGGAGTGTTTCCCGGCACCGCACCCAGTCACATGCTGGCCGCGTTTTTCAAAAAGCATGGAGTCGATCCGGCCAGCGTTACGATGCTGCAATTGCCGCCGCAGGCCCAGCTCTCCAGCCTCGAGTCCGGAGCGGTGGATGCGCTCTTCGCCTATGAGCCGGTGACCACAACCGCCCTCGTCCACGGCGGCTATCGCCAGCTCTTCGGATCAGTATACGCCGACCTGCTGAACCCATGCCCCATTGGCGCCTCAGTAATTTCACGGGAGTTCGAGCGCAAGCATCCGCATCTGGCGGTGCGCGCCGTGCGCGCTCTGCAGCAGGGAGTGGACTACATGTCAGCGCACCCGGCCGAGTCGCGCACCCTGCTGACCAAGTACATCAAGCTGCCGCCGGACGTAGCCGCGCGGGTGAATGTCGCCGACGTCACCCTGTCCAACCAGGTTGATATCGCCAACCTCCAGCAATTCATCGACCTGCTCTACCAAACCGGCGAGATCCCGCAACGAATCAACGCCCACAGACTGGTGGATCCGACGCAATGAGCGGGCCGATAAGCGGACCAACGAGTAGGCCAATCAATGAGCGGAATATGACCGGGCCGGCGCTTTCCTCTCGCAGCGCACTCGAACTCGAGGACATCGACTTTTCATTCGCCGCTCGCGTTAACGGCATCAATGTTGCGCTGTACAAAGACTTCTCGTTGCGCATCGAAAAGGGTTCGATCGTGACCATCATGGGCGCCAGCGGCGCCGGTAAGAGCACGCTCGGCCGCATCATGGCCGGCATCGACATCCCACAAAAAGGAATCGTCCGGCGTTCCCCGGGCTTCACCCGGCCGTCGGACCTGGTGTACGTGGACCAACATCCGATGAACAGTGTTTTCCCCTGGCAGACGGTCCTCGAGAACGTGCGTTATCCGTTGGAGAAACTGAAGTGGGAAAGCCGCGAGCGCCGCGACCGCATCTGCTACCTGATGACCTTGTTCCGGCTGAGCGCGCTATCCGATGTTTATCCCGCGCAGCTTTCCGGAGGCGAATTACAGCGCCTGGCGCTTTCCCGCTGTCTCTCCTGGAAACCGAAACTGGTGATTTTGGATGAACCCTTCTCGGCGCTAGACGGCCAGGTCAAAGCCGAGATCACCTCCGCATTGCACGAGCTAGCGCTCAAAGACCGTATGACGCTGGTCCTCATCACCCATAATGTCGCGGATGCCCTGGCCCTGGGCATGCGCTGCATCATCATCGCCAGAAGGCCGGTAAGGGTGATGTCTGATCTCGACTTCCACCTGGGTTTCCCCCGCGAGGAGAACACGCCCGATTACGGCGCCATGCAGCAGGCGCTGATTAACGGCATCCGCGATGGATTGGTCTAGATGATGGACTGGCTTAAACGAAAATGGCGAGCGTTGTCCTTCGTTGGCGGCCTGCTTGCAGTGTGGGCCATCGTCGCCGCGCTGCGTCTGGTGGATCCCATCGTTCTCCCCGCGCCCTGGAACGTGGCGCGCGCTGTGCCGGGCATGCTGCGCGAGAGACTGCTTGCGGATATCGGCTGGACGCTCGGCCGTGTGCTGGCGGCTTTGGCGATTGCCTGCGTGTTCGGTATTCCAATCGGTCTGTTTCTGGGTTATCGCCAGCGCGCCTATAAGGTTGTCGAAGGGCCATTGCACGCCTTGCGCTCCGTTCCCGCGTCCGCGTTGTTCCCGTTGTTCCTGATCGTGGCCGGAGTAGGAGAGACCTCGATCGTAGCGCTGGCAGCCTATCCCAGCCTGCTGGTGATCCTGGTCAATGCGGTTTCGGGAGCAGCCCTGGCCAATCAGAGCCGCCTCTACCAGGCTCGTTTGTTAAACCTGAGTTCCTTACAGATGGTTTCCGACGTGCTCTTCTACGAGGCCTTGCCCAGCATCTTCGATGGCATACGAACCGCGGTTTCCTACTCCCTGGTGCTCGTGGTGGCAGTCGAAATGTTCATCGGCCTGGGAGAACGCGGACTGGGGCGCGGCATCTATCTTTACCAGTCCAGCTATCGCATCCCGGAAACCTACGGGGCCATCATGATTGCCGGCATGATCGGGATCCTGCTGAACTGGATCGTGACCAAACTTCAGCACCACATGCTGCGCTGGCTGCCGAACGTGCGCGAGGAGCAGTGAGAGAAAATTCCGATTACCTGGGGTACCCCCCTCCCCCCTATCCTTTTCGACATATTAGAATCATAGGGTTAGGGGCAAAATACTCAGGGATAAGGACTTATACGTAAAGTATTCCGGAATAATGACTTAGCTCGACTGTTCCCACTTTGGGTGCGGCTTGTTCACTCCTAAGGTACTATCCGGCGTCGCAATTTTTTTTATGTTCCGATCCTTTAGAATTATAGATTTGGCTGGGTACTAATATAGTTGGCTTACCCATTCTGGGAGCTATTTTATGCTAAAAATCGAGGTGCATGAGTGTATCACTTGATAAACTCGAGACGCCTGCTCTCCTCTTTGATAGCCACCAAGATGCGCTCGATTTTGCCGAACAGATTGTCAAGGATGGGAAGGATTGGCTTGCCATCAATAAGTTTAACATTTTGGAATGCTACGAAGATGTGAAATTGGAAATTGTATTGGAACTCCGTCCCTGGGCCGATGGTGAGCACTTCCATCTCATTTTTCGCTCTATCCCAAACGTGGTTGTTCGGCACCGAAAGGAAACCATCAGTGGCACGCACGTCGCGTCGAACAAATGGAAGTATTCCAGCTCCGAGTGGAGTGACGATTTTGTGCTTATCGGAATTGCAAATCTCATTAAGCACCCACAACAAATCATCCCCTCCGAGGTAAGGTTGGAACCCGCAAAACAGAGATTGAATTTCTTTGGGCAAGTCTTTGGATCGTCCGAGAGCATTGGCCATTTGATGGACGCTTCCAGCGAAGGGGAAAGCGGTGAATTTAGGGGCAGTTTTCCCAGAAGCGACAGCGACCGCATATGCCGCATTATCGAGTGCGTGTCTGAGATTGGAGACCAGATCCCCGAGCACATTGCCGATAGCCTCAGGCAATGGTTCTGTAATCTTGACCTTGTAAACGGTGAATCCGGGCCTATTCGGATCGTCCTCAGTGATCTCTTTGTAGGGCTTGAGATCGACGAACGCTTTAACTCTCTTTTCAAGGTCGGCAAAGTGTTCCTTAGCCCTTGCGACCTTGCTGTGCGAACTGGCGAAAGGATCGGTCATGGAATGGAGTGAATTAGAGCCAAAAATTAACACACTTATGACACGGAGGATTCTAACGTTTCACGATGCGCTAGTAGAACGCGGGCAAATACCACCTCCTCTGATGCCATCAGACCCGGAGGAGACAGACGGTGAGGGTATTTCTAATCGTTGCAATCCGGATTCTGCTGCTTGATTAGGTCGTCTTCTTTGTTGAGGCGAGAATCTTCATCCTTATCAACGTGAGTGCAGATGCAATTCGCATTGTGACTCACAAAACAGTCGGCTTTGTGGTGATCATCGAATCGGGTCGAGAGATCGCCCGTTTCGCCGACGTAAATGATGTCATGGCTGTAGCCGCTCTTTGAATTTTTGTAGCGGCGGGTGACTGCGTACACGGCACCGATGGCTTTGAATGATTGATCCATCGGATAGACATTGAAGCTGTATTTGGTACCTGATAGTCCGCTGAATGTGGCAGTGCTGATTTTGGCCAATGTCTTCTCCTTTGGAGATGGGGCCGAAGGGAACCATGTTTGAGACTTTTGCGAAAAGCTGTCGGAGGCTAGGCTTCAGTCAACTACTTAATCTTCACGAAAAAGCGGAAGACTTTGCCGTTCTTCGGGTAAATGCGCTTACCGTTTTTGGTTATGTAACGGCAGAACACTTCCCTGTATCCTTCAGGGACTTTCATAGGTGCTCCTTTCTGGGACTCGACCGTGGCAGGGCTCGTCCCCTTGAAAGGAGCTTTTTTATTGCTCCACTCAAGGAGACGGCCCGGTAGGGTGAGCCGCTAGAAAGGGAACCTAATCAGGGCCGGACGATTGCCAGCCGACAGCAAGATAATTCTACGCTGGGGTGCGCTATGATGGAACCAATGAAATGCAGACTTGATCCACAAACAACGCCCGAGCAAAAGATGGAACGCTTCCACGACGCGCTGCGCGATGTATTGCGAGTGTCGAAGGATGACCTAAACCAGAGGGTTGCCGACGCAGAGAAGATACGCCGTCAGACAAAAGGGAAACCCGGCCCTAAGCCTTCGCTTTCGGGCCACGCTTCCGATACCGAAGTCTAGAACGGTATTTCGCCATTCTTACCTGTGAGTTCAGCGAACGTGAGACGCTTCCCGGCAACTTGTGAGAGCGCCAGAAGAAAGCGGTCAGAGTCGGTCAGTGGGTTGTCTTTCGTGGCGCGATTGTTATAGCGAAACACCTGTTCGTCAACGTACCGCTCAAGGTGAAATGGTTCCACGGCAACGTAAGTCCCTTTCAAATTCCGCTTCAGCAATGACCAGAAGTTTTCCAGACCATTTGTGTGAACCTGCCCGCGCACGTATTCCTCAGCATGGTTCACAACTTCGTGAACGTAGCGCGAATGGAGTTTGTCATAGGGTACGGCGTCATCGGTGTAAACCTTCGTTCCATATTTCACGTTCTCTAACACTTCAGTCTGTAGGGTCTCACGCTTTACGTTCGGAACGACCATTGCCCGCACTTGCCGCAGATCACGGTCAAGGATGCCATGCACAATAGTCTTGCCAGTAGCGCCGCCAGTGTGACCGCTCTGGGCTGCAAACCGCTCACGGCGGTCACGGTGCATGTTCTTGAGTTTCCCGCCAACGAAAGTCTCATCAACTTCCACGCCGCTGCTCTCAGTGCCGCCGAGTTTGGTTCCCATTGTTCCGGTCTTAACAACCAATCGCAGCCGATGCAGCATGAACCAAGCCGACTTCTGCGAGACGCCAAGATCGCGGTGAATCTCGTAAGAGGAAATGCCATTCTTGCAGTTGACCAGCATCCAAAGAGCAGGGAGCCACTTCTGCAAAGGGATTGGCGAATCCTCGAAAATCGTGAATTTCTTGACGGAGAACTGATTCCGGCAGGAACGGCACTTCCAGCGTTTGGCGGCCTTGAGGTAATAGGGGTTGTTGGCGTCCTCGCCAATGCAGTAGGGGCAACGCGGGCCATCGGGCCAGCGCATAGCGGCTACGGCGTCAATGCAGGTCTGTTCGTCGCTAAAGTATTGAATTGCTTGCTGTAATGTCTTTGGGCTGTCCATGCCAAAACTATAGCAAATTGGCGTGGGTATGTCAAGTTAATTAGTGCCTTTGGCGGGAAATTCTTTTCAAATTTCTGAGTTTAAAGGAGTTATTCGTAAAATATTCCGGAATAAGGAGTTAGATTGTTTGGCTTCCTCGCTAGATTTTGACAAGGGGCTTGACAGCTGACTGCCTCATCTTCGTGTTTTCAAAGAGCGCCGACTAGTGGGGCTGGGGCAGCTTCGAAAAGCGTCCTGTGACGGGCACAGCTCGGCCCTGCTACAGGTCGATCTCCGTTGTCGCCGACGGGCGGTTCGAAGTCTGTGATGGTGCTCACTGGGCGTTTGTGATGAAAAAAAGTCAGAGGCCCCGCCCTTCGCTTCGCGATAGGACGGGCCACGTGGCATCATACCGCATGCGTCTATAATTCGCTGCTATATGGCCGTTTTTACGTTTGTCGGAAGAGTTCTACCTGCGTCCACAAGCTTCACAATGCAGGGCCCATTCAACGCGCATTGGGAAGATTCTGGAATTGATCCCTTAGTTAAATTGGTGATGGATGCAAGTCTGAGTATCACCAAGGGCGCGGTTGAAGTCCGTTGTGAGTCGAATCTGTTTGGTAATCAAAATTATGATGCCCACGTGCATTTGCGAGCTATGGATGTGACTAGAACCTTTGTCGATAGCTATGCTTATGCTCGGGCCCTCGGGTTGAGCGTCATTCTTGAAACTGTCGTTAAACCCGACGGCATTAAATACAATATCGAAGAAAAGCGACCTGATCTCGCGGATTTAGTCACGGCATTCGGTCCAGTATCCAGTCACGGACATGGAGGTATCAACGCTGCTGGTATGATGCCGATTATATTCAATGATCTGATGATCCGTGTGGCCCTAAATGATCTGGTTAGTTCGCTCACCCAGCCTGAGTACGCAACCATTAACTGCGGACGGGCTATTGAAGCAATAAGAGTGTCGATGACTCCTGGGAGTGGAGACAGGAAGCAAGGCTGGCCAGCAATGCGAGACAATCTGAATCTCCATCAAGACTATCTGACTTTCATTACTGACCAATCAAAAGGACCGAGGCACGGCGACATGAGAGGCTTAGCCTTCGCCGACATTCGGGAGGTCGTTAGACGCTCATGGACTGTGATGAACAGATTTTTGGAGTACAAAAAACGTGGAGATAAACAACTCCCATTAACGGACTTCCCGCTTCTCAAGAACTGAGCTTTCATGCTGCTCGATCATAGAACGCCAAACTCCTTCGGCATCCTCAGCGAGAGCATCAGCCCATGCCGCTTTTAACATTTCCGCGGTAGGTTCCCGGGGCTCAGGCGCTGGCGGCGCGCGCGACCTTTTCGGCCAGCTTGCTGTTGAATTTGGCGGCGTCGATGACGAAGCGCTCGTGCGTGCCTTCGGAGATCTTGTCGATGCCGTCGTCGGCCACGAGCGAGAAGCTGAGCTTGCGGCCATCGACCTTCTCCAA
>JBEKWX010000038.1:0-26584 GCA_049512675.1 Terriglobales bacterium
AACATCAAAACGATGAAGCCCCTCTGCACCAGAACGTAGCGCGCACTGCGTCGCAGCAACACCGGAATTTCCATCACGCGGTGCTTCACCACCGCGTAAGCGAAGGAGAGGGGATACAGGAACACCACGAGCACCAGTATGGTATCGAGCCAGAAAGAGGGGCGATACCCGGCGAAATCCACCGCCATTTTTTCGAGCGAGATCGGCAGGATGCCGACCACGGTTCCCCACAGAATCACTCGTGACTTGCGCCGTGCTTCTGCAGGGACGGCGGCCATGAATGAATTTTGCGCCAGCGAGATTATGCCCAGGAAAAGCAAGTCGTAGTTCAGGGCAGCATTGATGAAAGTGGCGTTGCGGCTGCCTATCAGGTGGGCTACCACTCGTGGAAGGCTTGGATCCCCAGTCCGCAAACCAGGAAGGACAATACAGACTCCGAACAAAAGCCCCACCCACTTCAGCCACGGGAGGCGTCTATCCAGAAGCGATGGCAGCGGGAAGAGCGCGAAAAAAAGATAGAAAAGCGGAGCCAGCATTCCCGCAAACACGGCGCGGAAAGCAAACGCAAATGCGCGGAGGGCAGGAGAGATGGCCAAGGGATTGAGAAAATTTGGGGAGGCGGCAATGGCGCAGAACAGCAGTGCCAGAAGCCATGCATTCGGTTCCTCCAGCCTCAAGAACAGGACGGCGAATGCGACCAGAAGAAAGGGAATGGGGAATAATCTGAGGACTTGCAGCGCGGAGGACTTGGCCAGGCCCTCGGGTAATCTAGCCGGCGCGGCAGCCCGAAAGACGCCATGCAGAGCCAGCGGCTTGGGCTCACCGGCGCGCTCCACGGTAAATTCCACCGGGTCGCCGGGCCGACCACGGACGTAGGCTTCGTCGGAAGCAATGTCGGTGTCCAGCGCTCGCCCATTTATGGCAATAACGCGGTCGCCGACGCGCAGGCCGGCGCGCTCCGCTGGGCTTCCTTTCATCACATCTTCGACCGATTGCGAGTGCGTTCTCTCGTCATAGCGAGAAGTGCTGGCGAGATTGAAGCCGAGTTCTACCCCTGGGACCGGGTGACGCACAGCGTACATCCAGAGGGAGCCGTAGAAGATCGCAACCACGGCAAACAGGGTCGCCAGTGTTGCCAGGAACGGTTTTCGGAACGACGCGCGGCCTTGCATGATTTTAGGTGTCGGCATCGCGCCGAATCTTCCGGGCGAATCCTATGCCCTGCTTCCCGATGCCGTCAAGAAACCACACTGCTCATAGTCTCATGAGCCGACTGGCCCAGGCAGCAGATCGCGGAATGATGGTCTAAGATCATGGTCGAGGGTCACAGGCCCTTATGACGTACATCACAGACCGGGTGGTCATGGGGCGGCAGAATCGTAAGACTGCTTCGTAAGCGACCACTTCCAAAAGGAGTAAGGACATGGCCTCCACTGCCACCCCCGTCAAGCCGGAACTGCTGCGGACGCTTCCTTCCGATGCCGCGCGTCAGATTCAATGGCGATTTGCCGACCGTTACGACCTGCAGATGCTGGTGCAATCGGCACGAGCGGTGGCGCGCGGTCCGGTGGCGCGGCTGGTGGCCAACGGCGGCCGAAACTCGCACGAGTGGACACCGGCCAAGAACGAACTGCTGGAGGCGTTCGATACGTCGGGGATCACGGCGGTCTTCATGGAGCCCGAGCATGGCGGCTTCATCGCGGGCCCGAAGAACCTGGCACTGGCGCTGGTGGCGTTTGAACTGGCATGGGTGGACGGTGGGGCCGCAACCGCGAGCCTGGCGGGCTGTCTGGCCTTGGCTCCGATTCACGAGCGGGGCACGCCCGAGCAGCAAACGAAGTACATGCAGTTGGCCGCGCCGCCTCAGGCGGGAGAGGATCGCAAGCCCTGGCGGGGAGCATTCTGCCTGACCGAGCCCATCCCTTACGTCGGCGTCGACACGGGCATGCTGAATGGGAAAATCCGCATCGCCGAATGGAAACCAGGAGAAGAGCCGACGCTGCAAGTGGAAAAGCGCGGCCGCTTCATTACCAATATAGGCTTTGCCAATTTTGTGACGGCGGCGGTGGATTCGGGCGACGAGCGGATCAAGGGAAGCTGCATGGTGATCCTGGAAGAAGGCGATCCTGGAACATTCGATCGCGGCACGCCCACGCGAAAACTGGTGCATCAGCTTTCTTCCACCGGCGATCCGATTTTCAGCTTGCGCATTCCGGCGAGCAGAATTGTCGGCGGCTACGACGTGAAAGATGGCGTCATCGTGCCGCGCTACAACCACAGCGAGGTCATTGAAGCCGTGTTTCGCCGGACGCGCGTGACCGTGGGCATCATGACGGCGGCGAAATTGCTCTCCGCGGTCGAGCCGGTCATACGGTATCAGCGCGGGCGATTCCGTGGCGCGGAGACGGCGACGCCAGGATCGGTGCGCTATGAACTTGGGCTGCAGGCTCGCGAAGACGCGCTTCATCGGTTGGTGGACGTGTGGGCGACCGGCGAGGCTGGCGCAGCGCTTGGATTTGCGGCGGCGCGGGCGTTTGATGAACTGGATCCGTTGGAGCGCGAGGCTGACAAGCTGCTGGCGGCGCAGGGAGTCACGACGGCCAGAGCGCGGGCGAAGTTGCAACGCGAGGCGTCGAACCGGGCGGCGGATCTCGTCCGCTTGCCAGCCGGCTTGCCTGCCAACGACGCCAAGCGCGCACAACTGGAATCGGATCCGCTTCTGCGTTTCGTTCTTTTGGACTCGCTGGCCGATGTGCTTTGCCCGGCAACCAAGCTGTGGAACACGGGTTGGGGCGCGCAGATGATGCGCGAAGCGGTTAGCCTGATGGGCGGGTACGGCATCACGGAAGACTGTCCGGGATTCCTCGGATACAAGTGGATGGATGCGCAACTGGAAGCGACCTACGAGGGACCCGAAGCTGTGCAACGGCGGCAACTTTCCATCACCATGACCAACCCGCTCTTCCTGGCGCAGTTTAAGGTGTGGATCAGGGAGATGCGCAGGATCGCGAGCGAGCGTCCGGGCACCGGCTCATGCGCGCTGGCAACGGCCATGGGAATGTGGCTGTGGACGTTGGAGCGCTTGCAGGGCAGCACCGATGCTGACGGCGGCCGCCTGTACCAGAGCGCGCGCCAGGGTGTGACGTTCCCACTGGCCGACGCGATCTGCTGGTTGCTGGCGGCGCGCTGCCAGATTCTCGACGCGCTCGAACTGGAGCGGCGTGGAGCGAGCGACCCTGCCGTTGCTGAAGGGCTGGCTGGCCTGGTGAATTTTATGACGGACCTGTGCCACGTGCAGTCGGCGCGGGCCAGTGGAGAAGTGGCGCGCATCTGCGCGGAGTTGGTCTTCGGATACAACCGCCACCCCGCGTGGGACGAAGCGGGATACAGGGGCTGCTACCAGCAGGACGAGTTGGATTCTCTGGAGGGCATCATTCCGGGCATCGGCTCCTACGGCCTGGATGTCATCGCCAGCGATGGCTCGCATCCCAAAAAGGCTGGGCCGTGCGCGAAATGCAATGGAGCCGACCAGTTTCTCTCCTTGCAAACAAAGCTCTCCACTTGCCTCACGGGCTGCCGGCTATCGAAGGACCGGGCCGCCGAGGCGATTTCGAAGCTCATGATTCCGGAGGCGCTGGACTACCCCGCATGAGCGCCGATTCCCCAGAACCGACTCCTGCGCTCGAACAACAAAAGATCGAGCGGCAGGAGATGACCGTCGACATCGCCTGCGTGGGCTTCGGACCTGCGATGGGCGGATTCCTGACGACGTTGAGCCGCAGTTTGCTGAATCCCGATGGCTCGGTGCGGCTGGAGAGCACAACATCTCCCGGCTTGCCTTTGCAGGTGATCTGCTACGAGCGCGCCGACGGGCTGGGGTTCGGAGTCTCGGGCGCAGTCACACGGGGTCGTGGGATACGCGGCAGTTTTCCCGGCGTGGATCTCACTGAGATTCCCATGGCGGCGGCCGTGAAGACGGAGAAAGTCGTATACCTGCTCGATCCTCTGCGGGCAAGTAAGCGAACGAGTCTCCGACCTCTCGCGTTCAAGGCGGCCGACCGCGTGCTTCGCTCACTTGGCCTCGTGTTCGGACGGAAGCGGTTCGGGCTGAAGCATGAGGCGTTCGAACTGCCTTTTACGCCACCGTTCATGCAGAAACACGAGGGCCTCGTGCTGTCACTTGGCCAGTTCAACCAGTGGGTCAGCGATCAGGTGGCAGCGTCCGGCATGGTGCAGATCTGGCCGGGCATGCCAGTCGCCGAACCATTGATTGAAAAAACGATTGAAGGAGACGCGGTTGCGGGTGTGCGGCTCGCCGATCAGGGGACTGATTTGCAGGGGCGTCCCGAGGCAGGGTTCACTCCGGGCATGGACCTGCGCGCGGCGCTGACGGTGGTGGGCGACGGACCGGTCGGAGCGGTTGGTCGGAAGATCGACGCGCATATTGGAATGCCGCAAGGGCACGAATCCCGCGAATGGGCGCTCGGCATGAAGATGGTGATCGAACTCCGCGAAGATAGTGGACTGGAGCCCGGCACCGTCTTGCACACCATCGGGTTCCCTGAACCGGAAATTTTCGGGTTTCTCTACGTTCATCCCGAAAGGCTGGCTTCGGTTGGCATCTTTGTTCCGTCGTGGTTCCGCAGCCCTGTGCGCACGGCATATCGTTACCTGCAGCACTTCATGCTTCATCCTTATTTATGGCGTTATCTCGAGGGTGGAACGCTGAAGTCGTGGGGAGCGAAGTCGCTGCAGGAATCGGGCCGCCACGGCGAACCCTATCTCGCGGGTAACGGCTATGCCCGCATCGGCGAGGGGTCGGGAAGCACGAATGTGCTGGCGGGATCTGGAGTGGATGAAGCGTGGACCACAGGGGTGCAACTGGCGGAAGCGGTCATCGAGCTGACGGAGCAAAAGCGTGCGTTCACTCGCGAGAACCTGGAAGCAACTTACGTGCGGCGGCGGCGGGAGAGCTGGGTCGATGAAGAGTCAAAGATCGCGGCCGAATCGCGCAATGGATTCCAGACGGGCGTCTTCACGGGAATGATCGGCATGGCCGTTGCGGGCTTGAGCGGTGGGCATGTCACGCCAGCTTCGCGCCCAGCGCCCAGCGGGCTGCCCTCACTTGAGGATGCTTACGGATCGCGGATTTCGCCGGCCGAGCTGAAGCAGATGCAGGAGGAATGCGCCGCCCAGGGCACTTCGCTGCACGACCGGATAATGGATCGCTGTGGTTGGCCGCAGATTCCGATGGATGGCAAGCTGCTTATCTCGCACCAGGATGCTCTGCTCATGGGCGGAGGGGTGCAGGCATCGACGGGCTACGCGAATCACGTGAAGTTTCGTCGTCCGGAACTCTGCCATGCTTGTCAAACCAAGTTGTGCGTGGAAATGTGCTCGGGGCAGGCGATCACGCGCGGCGAAAACGCAGTGCCTGCTTTTGATCGTGAGAAGTGTGTTTACTGTGGCGCGTGCTTGTGGAATTGCGCGGCCGAAGGCGACGGCGCACAGGGAAACATCGAATTTGACGCCGGCGCGGGAGGTCTGCACTCGACGCTGAACTGATGGCGAATGGCGAGCCGGGCGTCCCCGCCCGGCGGAACGGGCGAGACGCCCGTTTCTCCATCGCTTATCTCCTTGATTGTGAAAATGGTCGAACGTAGATTACTAAATTGACAGGAATCGAATGACAAACGGATATCACATCGTAGTCTGCGGCAGCATTGTGCCCGACCCGCTGCAAACTTTGGAGCCGGTGCAGACCCCAACGGGTCCCGCGCTGAAGAACGAAATGATGCTTCCCGCCGTGCTGGATCCCTGGGCGGCTCATGCCCTGTATGAGGCCGCCAACCTGGCATCGAAGACCGCGGGCAGCAATAGCAAAGTTTGGCTGGTCAGTGTGGGACCGAAAGCAAAACTGCAGCAGGTGATGATGACGATTGCCCAGAAAGTTAGCTTTGAACTGGTTGCGGTCGATTCGAGCGCCAGCGGCTTTGCCGATGCGCATGCCACGGCTGCGCTTCTGGCGGAAACCATCCAGAGCATCCCCGGTCTCGATCGCTCGCGCTTGCTCGTATTCGGCGGCTGGGAATCGGCTTCGCGCGGCGCAGGCGCCACCATGCAGTTGGTCGGAGAGCGGCTGGAGATTCTCGATCAGTTTCAAGGGGTCGACCAGATCAGGGTTCTAGACGACGCTCAAGCGGACGGTTCGTTCGAAGTCTTGGAGCGGATCGAGGGTGGGCGTCACCAGGTTTCGGTGTGTCCGGGTCCGCCGGCTTTGTTCGGGTGGGCTACCGGCAATCTGCCGGAGCCGCGCAACAACCCTCAGGTGGGGATGGCGAATATGCGGACGGTGATGCCCGCGCTGCAAAAGGCGAAGTCGGTGCCGCTGCCGGCTGGTGGATTGCACTTCCTGAGCGCGAGCCCGCCGAAACAACAGCGCCAGACGCGCGTGGTTAAAGACCTGCCGGCGGAGCAGATCGCGCGCGAGATTGCGGAATGGATGGGGAAGTAGACAACGAAATCCGGAGACCAAAACTCTGATGTCACAAAGCATTTTATTTCTGGCGCACGTTTCGGAAGCTGGCAACACGCTCCCCAAAGTTTCGTATGAAGTTCTGGGCGCTGCTTTGAAGCTGACGAAGCAGCTCGGTGGGCGTTTGACCATCGGTTTGATCGGTGCGGACGTGGCGGCTGCGGCGGAGACGGTGGCGGCGGCCGGAGCCGAGCGAATTCTCGCGGTCGCAGGGCCTGACTTCGCCAGCGCGCGCTACGCGAGCGATGCGGCGGCGGCGGAAGCGCTCTGCCGGGCCGCGGGCGCCGAACTGATTCTCGCGCCCACAACTTCTCGGTTCATGCGCGTTCTGGCGGGAGTGGCGCATCGTCTGAACGGATGTGTGGACACGCATGTGACCTCGCTGGAATCTGACGCCGTTAACGGCGAAGTGCGGGCCACGCGCTGGCACTATCGCCAGCGCATCGA
Organism: Terriglobales bacterium; assembly: GCA_049512675.1. Lineage (GTDB taxonomy): Bacteria > Acidobacteriota > Terriglobia > Terriglobales > Acidobacteriaceae > Acidiflorens. The sequence continues at coordinate 6,983 of JBEKWX010000038.1, forward strand.
AGCAGTGATTACGCGTGACGCGCGCCCCTGGATCGTGTTGCTCGAGTCGGGCTGCGACGCGGCCTGGGCCGGTGTAAGTGGCGCGGCCAAGGTCGAACAGGTTCCGGTGACACTCCCGCAAGCGGCGACAAGAACGGTGGTCAGCGGGGGCCGCGCTCCCAAGAGCGACGCGCAGACCATCCGGCCCGACGCCAACTTGCTATTTGTCGCGGGCGCGGGCTGGACCAAGAAGCAGGCGGACGGAAAACCCCACATCGATCAAGCTGAAACGCTGATTCTTGACTTCCTTCGCGCCTCGGGCGCATCACTCGGCGGCAGCAAATCGCTGGTCGATCAAACGGGAGAGAGTCAGGCGGTGCTCGGTTTCATGACCCATCTGAACCAGGTCGGCCAGACCGGAGCGACGCCGCGCCATCCCAAGGGTTTGTCCACTTGTTGCCACGGCGAGGAGCCCCACGTCGTGGGCTGGCGGTTCATCAACGAGCGCCGTGCGGTGAATCTCGACCCGAACTGCGGGTGGGCACGAGGAAAAGCGGACGTGCTCTACGTGGCCGATGCCTTTGAAGTGCTGGCGAGATTAAACGCTCTCCTCGCGCAGAGAAGCCGCACCGGCCCCGACGCAGTACTTCAGACCTGACCGATGCGTGCATGCGGGGGCGGAGTTCTAAATACTCGATTATCGCGACGCTGAAGTGTGTGCGTGAGAACTCGGTCGTCCCTCCGGGACGTGATTATTTTCCACTTTTCCCAGCGCTGAAGCGCTGGGCTAAGTTCGGACGCCCCTCCGGGGCTGGATCGGAAGTACCAACGCCACACGATCAGGGTTTGATTCCCAACTGCCAGAACAGAAACGAATACATGTCGGTGCTCTCTTCGATTTGCTTGGCGACCGGCTTGCCTTGGCCGTGTCCAGCTTTGGTGTCGATGCGCAGCAGGATCGGCCGGTCTTTGCTGGAGCCGTTCTTTGCCTCGGCTTGCATGAGCGCGGCCATTTTCTTGGCGTGCATGGGATCGACCCGCGTATCGGTATCGCCCGTCATAAAGAGGATAGCGGGATACTCCTGACCCGGCTGCACGTGGTGATAAGGCGAGTAAGCGTAAAGCCAGTCGAACTGCTTGGGGTCGTCGGCTGAACCGTACTCTGGAATCCAGAGCTTGGCGATCTGGAAGTTCTGGTAGCGCAGCATGTCGAGCAGCGGAACCTGGCATACTACCGCGCGGAACAGGTCGGGGCGCTGAGTGATCATGGCGCCCATCAGCAGGCCGCCGTTCGATCCACCGAAGATAGCGAGGTGATCGCGGTCGGTGTATTTCTGTGCGATCAGATATTCTGCGGCGGCGATGAAATCATCAAAGACGCTCTGTTTCTTCTCGAGCATGCCGGCGCGATGCCAGTCTTCGCCGAACTCGGAACCGCCGCGCAGGTTGGCGACCGCGTAAATGCCGCCGTGCTCCATCCAGAGATACATGCTGCGGCTGAAAGCCGGCGTCATCGAGATGTTAAAACCGCCGTAGCCAGTCAGCAATGTTGGGTTCTTGCCATTCTTTTCGATTCCCTTTTTGCTAACGACAAACATCGGGACTTTCGTGCCGTCCTTCGAGGTGCACCAAACCTGCTGCACGTCATAGGCAGAAGGATCGATGGAGGGCGCGTCAACTTTGGCCCAGAGCGTGCTTTTCACATCGATGAGATCAACACGGTAGATCGAGGGTGGGACGGTGAAGGACTGGAATCCGAAAAAGAATTCGTTGCGATCATAGCGGCCGGAAGCGCCGAAAACGGCTCCGATGGCCGGCAGAGGAATATCGGCGAGCTTCTTGCCGTCGAGCCCGAACAGCTTTAGTTCGGAAGTCGCGTTGTGTTCGTACTGCGCCAGGAGCTTGCCGCCGGTCACGCTCACGCCTTGCAGGACAGCGTCGGTCTGCGGAATCAGTTCTTTCCAGTTTTCGCGCTGGGGATTGGTTGCGTCGGCGACAAAAACGCGAAAGTGGGGCGCGTCTTCGTTGGTGGTGATGTAGAGCTTGCCCGCAAAGACGTCGGCGCCGTACAGGAAATCTTTGCCCGCAGTGATTTCGACGGGAGGATTCTTCGCAGTGAGATCCTGCAGAAACATTTCGGTTTTCGTGTAGCCGTGCTCCTCGTCGATCAGCAACCAGCGTCCGTCTTCCGAAAGGCTGACATTCGGCCACCACTCAGGGTCGCGGCCTTCGCCGAAAATCAGGGGGTCGTGTGCCGGGTCGGCACCGAGCGCGTGATAGAAGACGTGCCGGTTGTACACCTCCTGCCCCTCAGGAACGTCTCCCTTCTTGGGATAGCGAGTGTAGAAGAATCCGGAATTGTCGCGTTTCCAGGCGAGGCTGGCGGCCCGTGTCCGTTCGATTGAATCGGGCAGCAGTTTGCCGCTGGCGGTCTCGATCACGCGAAGGGTGCTGATCTCGGAGCCGCTTGGCGACGTCCCATAGGCCACGTACTTACCGTCTTCGGCTGCAAACCACCAGTCGAGCGCAACGGTGCCGTCGGTGGACATTTTGTTCACGTCAACCAGCACGCGGTCTTTTGTGCTCAGTCCGTCGCCTGGTTCGCCGTTCACGCCCTCGCGCACATAAAGGATGGGTTGGTTCTGGTTGCCTGCGCGGCGGGTATAGAAGTAGTACTTGCCACCCATCTGCGGAGCTCCGACGGTGCCAATCTCCAGCAATTGCGAGAGACGCGCATTGATCTTGTCTCGCCCAGGAAGCGGGTCAAGGATGGCGCGAGTGTAGCTGAGTTCCTGCTCGACGTAGAGCTGGGTGTCGGGATCGTTCGGATTTTCCAGATAGCGGTAGGGATCGACGATTTTGTGACCCTGGACTGTGTCCTCGACCGGGGCAACTTTGGCTTTTGGAGGACCGGCCAAACCGGGAGGAACGGTGGAATCCCCGGCTGGAGAGTCCTCCGCATGGACGATGGCAACCACAGCGATGAGAAGAATCAGGAAAAAAGTCAGCAAACGCGGACCTCCCAGCATAAACACCTCACGCCTGTTGTGGACGAAGCGCCGAGGGTTAGGTTAGCAGAACCTTGGCCCGATGGACGCGCCCCTTGGGCAGGATCGACGGCCTTCAGTGATCTGGGTGCTCGTAACCTGCCTCCGTAGTCTGGAGACTGAAGACTGCTCCGATTCAGTGGAGACGATGGCCGTTCGACTTCAGGAGGAGGCCCAATGGGCGCGTTTGAATGGACGGAAATATACGCTGTAAAGGTCGCAGGATTTGACCGCCAGCACCGGACTTTATTCCGCACAGTGAACGAACTGAATGAAGCACTGCGTGCGGGCCACGGCAAGGACGTTGTGGGCAAGGTTTTGCAGCGACTGATTGAGTACACGGCGAGCCATTTCGCCGAGGAAGAAGCTGCGATGGAGAAGAACGGATACCCGGAGTTCGCGGCGCACAAGGCTGAGCACAAAGCGCTGGTCGAGCAAGTGCTCAAGTTTCAGAAGGACTTTCAGGCGGGCAAACCAGGCGTAACCACGTCGCTGATGCCGTTTCTGCAGCGGTGGCTATGCAACCACATTTTGCAGACGGACAAGAAATACGGTCCGTTTCTGAACGAAAAAGGGATCCACTAACACGCTGCAGGACGAAACTGGCGGAAAGCGGAGAGCATGGGGAAAAAGTCGGAACGCGGACCGGGCGGGTGAGGTTTAGGGCGGCGGTGGAAAAGCAGTTGGTTGCGGAGACACGCGGAGAAAACCCTCTGGGGAGGGATGCGCCGCTGGTGTTGTTGTTCCCAATTGCCGTCACCTCTGATATGATTTTTCTGTAAGATCGGCACGCGGCAGCGTGCCTCCACTCCTCAGTAGCTCAATGGCAGAGCATCCGGCTGTTAACCGGAGGGTTGTAGGTTCGAGTCCTACCTGAGGAGCCATTCTTTCAATGGCTTGCAACTGCTGGAATCACTTTGGAATCATTCTTCAGCGCAAGCCCCGCAATTTTCGAGCTGGCCTGCTCCATCTCATCAGTCACGATGTCCCCGGCCCTTTGCAGGGCCCTCCAATATCCCGTGCAGGAGTACGGGAGACGGCCGAGCCACGCCTCGATGCGCGAGTGTCCACGTTTCGGAAAACTGTCCAGAAGCTGGAAATAGCAAAATGCAACACCGCTGTTCGACAACCTCGAAAAGACGTCCTTAACTGAAGCAATATCAATAACTTGCTAAGAGATCATCGGCTCTTTTTCGGTTCGGTCGCCAAAGTGCTTCAGTGACTTGTGCAGTATCTAGGAGACATTATGCTGACCGTCGCGTTCGTACTGTACTTTGAGTTACCTGCACTCTTCGTTGTAGCAGTGACACTTCGTAATCTGCTCTTCGGTGATGTGGTCTAAGAACAAAATCAAAAGGAGACGCAAAATGAGATCGAAATTGATGTGTGTATTGGTAACGATGAAAATGTCTAGAGCATTACTAGTAGCGATGGTGCTGCTTTGCAGTACGTTGGGACTAGCGCAGGGGGGTGGTTTTTCGGGTAACAACGAGGTTCAGTCCTTGGCTTTGACGGGTGGCATTATGACGGGGCCGATTGTCGGGGACGCGAGGTTTACCGATCCAGTTGAAGGCCCGTCCACTGGTGGATTGTTACTGACAGATGACAACGGCAACAGCATCGGTATTGGAAAAGCCGCAGGCTCACACTTTGTGAGCATCAATACTGGCGATGGTGTGTACTCACTTACCATGCGCGGCGGCTCCAATCCGGGGATGCAGATTTTCAACAGCAATACCAATGGGTTTATTCAACTGAACGAACATGGTATCGCTTTGTACGCAGGTGGATCGGATCTGAGTAACTCTATAAGCCTAGGTTTACCCGGCGGCGAAGTTGGGTTAAAGGTTTTTGCAAAGAACGCAGACGCCGTCGCTGGTGGCCTAGTCGCTGGCAACTTGTACCGCACCGGAACCGACCCCGACGTTGTATGTGTAGTACATTAAACTGAAGCCTGAGGAACCGAGCCGATGCTCGGCAGCGCGGGAGTCTACCCTCTCGCGCTGTGCACCGCAACGGGGAACTCCACTTCTCCATTTCACGCCGAGCCAAAAACATGCTCAGTGCTGTGGCCCAACGCGCAGCTTGGAACCACATCTCCATATTTTTCGGAGCGACGGCCTATCGCAGATGATTCCCACTACTTGCCATTCCGCGCCGCGTTGGCTATCACGGGATCCTCAGTCGCATGCTTTTCCTTGATCTTTGCGAGTATTTCGTAAACCGTGGCTCTGCCTATCCCTAGAATTTCAGCCGCTCGGGTCTTGTTGCCACCAACCCGTTCCAAGACGTACAACACATGCCGGGTTTGCACTTCTTCCATCGATAAAGTGGCGTCGTCCAGGGCAGTGTTGTTGATTGACAGACCTCGCAAGGGTTCTGGAAGATCGCCCAGGTCGATAGTATTTCCTTCCGTCATCATCGCGGCGTTCCCAATCACATTCTCTAACTCCCGCACGTTGCCCGGCCAAGCGTAGGTTGCCATTCGCCTCTGGGCACGTCGTGTAATACCATTGATCTTTTTCCCGTATTGAGTTGCAAACTTGTTAACGAAGTGTTTTTGCAACAGCGGTAAATCCTCTTTTCGTTCCAGAAGCCGCGGTAGCGGGATCTCGACCATAGAGAGTCGGTAGTAAAGATCCTCTCGGAACTGTCCGTCTGCAACCATCGCGCGCAATTGGCGATTAGTAGCGCCGATCACGCGTACGTCGACGGCACGAGTTGCGGGTGAACCGACGCGCTGTACCTCTTTTTGCTGTAGAACACGGAGCAGTTTCGCCTGTGCCGGCAGAGATAGCTCGCCAATTTCGTCCAGAAACACAGTACCCCCGCTAGCGTTTTCAAAAAGACCTATCTTGTCCTGAGTGGCACCAGTGAAAGCTCCCCGTACGTAACCGAAAAGTTCACTTTCTATGAGTGTCTCCACCAATGCCGAACAATTGCAAATCACAAACGGGCCGGACCCATACGGACTCAAACGATGAAGGGCCCGTGCTACCAGTTCCTTGCCGGTTCCCGTTGCCCCGGTGACAAGAACTGTCTGGAAATGTGGGGCAACACGACGAACTTTGGCAAATGTGTCCAGCATCACCGGACTGCGCCCGATCATCCCCTCCAACTGAAAGGTCTCGATTAAGGCATGGTCCAAATGGAGGGCCCGCTGCCTTTTCTTAGCATCTGCTATCAGCACCGAAATCCGATTGCGGAGTTTGGTTATGTCCAAAGGCTTCGTTAAGTAATCGCATGCTCCTTTTTGAATCGCCTCCACGGCAGAGTCGGTGGAGTAGTGAGCAGCCATGAGGATGACATTCGCTCCTGGATCGGCGGCCACCATTCGATCTAACATCTCCATCCCGTTCATCTTTGACAGCAAGAGATCAAGCAATACGACATCGGGACGAGCGCGTAGGAAGAGTTCAAGTCCCGCTTCCGCATCGCTGGCCGTCAAGATCTCAAGACCGTCGTGAGCCATTGCCTCGGTAATGAGTTCGAGATTCTGAGGTGTGTCGTCTATGGCTAACAGTTTCAGGGTAGTGCCCCTTTGGGTTCAATAGTAAGCCCAGCTTGGCACGCGGAAAACGTGGCGGCTACATTACGGAAGTCATAATGTGCCTCCGAGTAACCGTCGTCGGTTGTGTCGTTGTCTTCGTCTTCCTCTTTCTCGTCGTCTGGTCTTGTCGCAGGAGGAGAATCGGGAGCGCCCGCGTGATCAGGAGGGTCTGGGTCGAGAAATTCGGGGCGCGATATCTGCGACGGCTGTAGGTGACGGCCGGGCTTCCACTGTATAGGCGTTCATCAAAAGCGCCTGAGCAGCGGCGTGGTCTCCGGGTCGGGCAAAGAAGTACCCTTGCGCAAGTTCGCAGTTCAGCTGTTTGAGCAGGCTGACCTGCTCTGCCGTTTCAGCGCCCTCTGCTACGACCTTCAGACCAAGGTTGTGAGCCAGCATAATGATGATGCGCACGATCTCACTGTCCGTGTCCATCTTAGAAATGAAAGTACGATCAATCTTCAAAGTGTCCACCGGGAACCCCTGCAATCGACCCAGCGAAGAGTACCCCGTTCCGAAATCGTCAATACTCAAGTGAACTCCCAATGTCTTCAGTTCCGAGAGAACCAGGCTCGATCTTTGCGGATCTGCCATCGCGATGTTTTCAGTAATCTCTACGTCGATGCTGCTCGGATCGATTCCAACTTCTGCTAGAATGGCTCCGATCTGAGACGCCAAGTCCGGCTGGGCAAACTCCTTGGGGGTGACGTTCACGCTTATTGTCAGCGGCGGATCGCAAGGAAATTGCGAGTGCCATGCACGGAGTTGTTGGCTGGCTTCGCGAAGCAACAGACGGTTCATTGGCAGGATGATTCCTGTCTCGTCAGCGATCTGGATGAAGTGGGCAGGTGACAGGAGGCCTTCAGGCCGTAGCCATCTACTCAGCGCCTCGAATCCCACAATCTTTCCGCTCTGTAGGGACACAATGGGCTGATAGTGAACTCGGAATTCGCCCAGTTCCAGTGCCCGGCGCAGGTCGGTTTCGAGGCGCAATCTCTTGACGGCAGAGGCGTGCATCACGTTATCGAAGACCTGACAGCGTGCTTTTCCTTCCCGTTTGGCTCGGTACATCGCTATCTCGGCATCGCGTACCACGTCTTCTGAATTCGTGTATGAAGTTGCACAAAAGGCGATCCCGATGCTGGCGGTCGTCACCACGTCTTGTCCTTCCACGCCCAAAGGAATGGCCAATCGCTCCTGAATGCGCTCCGCAACCCGAATGGCATCGCCGCAATCTCTAAGGCCTTCCAACAGAATGGTGAATTCATCGCCGCCCAGTCTTGCTAAACTCGCTTCGCTCGCAACAGGGCTTGTACCTTGCGTCAGGACCGAGCGCGAAATGGTATCGACACCCCGAATGGAAGCTGTCAATCGGCGAGCAATCTGTATCAGAAGGGCGTCTCCTGCCGCATGACCCAAGCTGTCATTGAAAACCTTGAATTCATCGAGATCAATGAACAACACCGCGAACTTATAGCTTTTGTGCCTCTGGGAAAGCGCAATTACATGTTGCACGCGATCTAGAAACAGGGTGCGGTTCGGCAGGTTGGTCAGAGGGTCATGCAAAGCATTGTGCGCGATTGTCTCTTCGGCTCGCTTCCGCTCCGTGATATCACGATTGACGATGACAAGTTTCTCGACCTGACCCTTTTCATTTGGAATCGCGGTGGCGACTGATTCCAGAACGCGCCACGTCCCATCCTTGTGGCGTATGCGATATTCAAGTCGCTCTCCTCGTCCAGTGAGTCGCGTTTTCTCTGCCGCTTCCAGCACACGCTGCTGATCCTCGGGATGGATTTGCTTCACTGACGACGTTAACATCAATTCCTCCGGCGAATACCCGAGAACTTTCTGGTACGCCGGGCTGTTATAGAGCCGATTCCCCGCGCAATCGATGACCGCGATCATGTCGGCTGCGTTCTCGGTGATGACTTCAAAAAGCTGATTGTGCTGGATCAGTTCACGGCGAATTCGCTGGAGTTGAAGTTGCTGGTAGACGGTGTAGATATCGAATAGGAGCACGAGACATGCCAACCCGCGCACCCACTCCTTGAGATCAAGCCACTCGGAGTACTCCAAGAGGTGGGGGCCGGAGAAGGTCAGAGACACGATGGCAGCCGTCAACACTAACGTGACAGTGACGGCAAATCCCCACAGCCACCACTCGCGTGCTTCGACCTGCCGTGTCGGTTTCGTGCGGCGTTGCTTATGTTGTTCGTTATTCAAGGCCAATTCGACGCAATGCAAGCATTAGAGCTATTAGTGTGAGAGCTATGAGGGGAATGTGAAAGTTACGAAAGGTATAAAACAACAACAGCTATGCTCTACCGCTGGCGTCAGTTTCCTGAGTCTTGGGGGCAGCTGCGCCTTTTTGGCAAGTTCTCTCAAGATCTCTTGCGGGAGGGGCCAGCACGCTTGAAGAGCGGAAGGGAATGCGGCCCAAACTTCAGTAACGCCGAGTGTGATTTAGATCACACTGGTATGTATGATCGATGGTCATAATACCGGTTAGTGTCCGAGTAGTTTTATGCCCAGGCGGTCTCGAACCCTAAGGGTGAGCAAGTTCGACTCGACGGTCGCCTGTTCAGCTTCGACGCACAGAGACCCACCGCGACGTCTGCTGCGAAGTGTTCGGATCGTGCTTGCGGCAGATATTGAGGGATTTAACAAGTTTTTTTTCCAAACCTTGACCCGAACCGGGAGAATACCCACTAGGAGTTCACGCTGAAAAGTAAACACATAGGACTGAGATTGGGCACGGCATTTGCTGTATTGATTGCCATGTTGGTGGGGATCGGGGAGTCAGGACTCCGCCGAATGAAAGAGATCGATGAAAACCTTAGCGACATCACTGGCAGGCGATCAGCCAAACTGCAACTAGCACGGGAAGCGTTGAAGTTGTCCAATCGCAACAGTCGCGTCACCATGCAACTATTTCTCGTGCAAAATAGAGCACAGACCGACAGGCTGTTGGCCGCAAGGGCTGAGAATACCAGGAAGATTTCGGAATTAGTGGCGAAGATCAGTAGCCGTTGTGAGTCAGCGGAGGAGGAACAGCAGCTATCGGCGGTGGAAGGAGCGAGAAAGCTATATATCGATGGCTACCTGCGAGCTATACATTTGCTTGTCGATGAAGGGAAACGCGACGCAGCGGTAGCGGTCATGGACAATGAAGCACTTCCGGCACTTCTCAACTATTACAAGGGTTGGGACGCGTTCGTGGACTTTCAGGACAACCAACTGAACATCGCTACCAGGCAAGCTGAGGTTGACTACGCCAAGGCCAGTCGCCTTGCCTACTTACTGATTGTGCTAGCAGTAATCGTCGCTGTCGCTATCGCGGTATTCACGACCCGCGAGGCGGCCCGCGAGATTGCCGCGCGAATTGACGCACAGAAAGAAGTTAGTGACCTCAATGCGGCTCTCGAAGAAAGGGTGATGCAACGTACCGGAGAGCTCAGCGACGCAGTCAAGCATCTAGACTTGCAGGCTGCGGCTCTAAAAGCCGCCGCCAATGCCATTGTTATCACAGATTTACACGGCACGATCGTCTGGGCGAACCATGCCTTCACGACCATGACTGGCTATAGTCAGGAAGAGGCTTTAGGCAAGAATCCTCGCATGTTGAAATCCGGAGAGCAGCCCGAAAGCTACTATGCCGAGTTGTGGTCAACCATCTCGTCGGGCAAGCTCTGGAAAGGCGAGATTGTTAACAGGCGCAAAGATGGAACAACCTACACCGAAGAGATGACGATCACGCCTGTGGCCCAACGGTTCGGCGATACGACCGATACTTACTTCATCGCCATCAAGCAGGACATTACCGAGCGAAAGCAGGCGGAGCAGGCCCTGAGGACCTCAGAGAAACGCTATCGTCTTCTATTCGAACGCAACATGGCGGGGGTCTTTCGCACCACGTTGGAAGGGCGCTTTCTGGAGTGCAATCACGCCGGCGCTCGCATGCTTGGCTATGACTCGCCCGAGGAAATCATGGCCCTCCCGGTTACGAGTTTGTATCACACGACTTCTGGTCGCGAAGCTTTACTGACAAGACTCAAATTCGAGAAAAGCCTTACAAACTACGAGATGAAGTTTCAGCGCAAAAACGGTGATTTCGCTTGGGCGATCGGAAATATAAGTGTCGTCAACGACGATTCAGGCGCCTGCGGGATTATTGAGAGCACGCTCGTCGACATCACAGACCGCAAAGCCGCCGAGAAACGGGTCCAATTCCTCGCCTATTACGATGCTCTTACGGGATTGCCCAATCGGACCCTCCTTCAGGATCGGTTAGCCAAGGCACTCGCCGGTGCTCGTCGGCGGAAGGACAAAGTTGCGCTTCTGTTCCTCGATCTCGACAAATTCAAAGACATCAACGACTCGTTCGGGCACTCGGTCGGCGACCTTGTTCTAAAACAGGTCGCAGAACGGCTGATGAAATGGGCGCGTGAACAGGACACCGTGGCCCGGGTAGGTGGAGACGAATTCCTCATCGTGCTCACCGGCGTAAAGGACATCCCCGACGTAGCCGTTGCCACTAAGCGGCTCATGGATACGTTGACCGCTGAATTCGTCGTTCAAGGTCACTCTCTCGGCATTCGTTGCAGCCTCGGCATCAGCGTTTTCCCGGATCACGGTGCGGACTGCGAAACCCTGATCAAGGATGCCGATGCGGCTATGTATTGCGCCAAAGAGAGTGGACGTAACGACTTTCGGTTCTTTACGAAGGAGATGAATGCTCAGGTTGTGGAGCGATTGACTTTGGAAAGCAGCTTGCGACTGGCACTCGACAGAGAAGAGCTCTTTCTGGTGTATCAACCGCAGATAGAAATTGCCACTGGAAGGGTCATCGGACTGGAAGCACTCCTCCGCTGGCAACACCCGGAGCTGGGCCTTGTACCACCCGATAAGTTCATACAAATTGCGGAGAACAGCGGCCTGATCATGCCCATCGGTGAATGGGTGCTCAGGACTGCCTGTTGTCAGGCCCGGAAATGGCAAGACGAAGGGCTTCTCGCCGTGCCGGTGGCGGTAAATGTGTCAGCGGTACAGTTTCGCCAAGCGAGCTTCTGCGAACTCATCGGCCGAGTGCTCTGGGAAACCGGCCTTGCCCCCCAATACCTCGAACTGGAGCTCACAGAAAGCCTCTTGCTATCTAATGCAGACACGATGTCCTCAGTTCTTCAAGACTTAAGGGCCATGGGATTGAAGCTAGCGATTGACGATTTTGGGACCGGCTATTCCAGCCTCAGCTACTTGAAGCACTTTCCGGTCAGCAAGCTCAAAATCGACCGTTCGTTTATCCGGGATGTCGCCGTGAATCTTGATGACGCGGCGATCACAACCGCAATAATCAGCATGGCAAAAAGCCTGAGTCTTAAGGTGATTGCCGAAGGCGTCGAAGACGAAGCGCAAATGACATTTCTAAGGGCACATCAGTGTGACGAAATTCAAGGCTACTACTTCAGCAAGCCTTTGGCGGTTGACAAAGTTGCCGACAAACTGCGAGGCGACCATCCGGAAGCGTACGTCCGAGGCCACGCAAGTGGGAAACAATCGTGACCGAGGACGTTATAAGGAGTGTATTTCATTATGGCAACCGCCCTAGCGCTCTTAGTGTCCGCTGATCCAGTAACAATTCAGCAGGTCAGCCACGCCCTACAAGAATTGTCTATCTCGCCCGATGTCTGTCAGGAAGTGCCAGCGTCGATTCACCTATTGAACCGCCAAAAGTTCGATGCCGTTATCGTTGATCTCCAGCTAGGAGAACAGAGCGGACTGATTCTGGACGAGGTGCATCTCTCATCATCAAACCGAACGGCGGTTACGTTTGCCATCAGCGGCAGTGATGCGGAGGGCACACCTTTCCGGAAGAAGTCGGAGTTTGTCTTCGAAAGACCTCTTTCTGCTCAGTCAATCCGCAACACACTCAAGCCTGCTTACGGACTGATTCTGAGAGAACGACGGCGCTATTTCCGGTGTCCCATCTCAATCCCCGTTACCATCCTGAGACAAAGCATGCCGGAAGTTCACTGTTACAGCGTGAACATCAGCGAAGGGGGCATGGCCGTGAGTACGTTCGTTCCGCTCATCGCCGGAGAAGAGGTGCAGGTTCAGTTCACTTTACCGGATCACAAAGGAACATTCTTGGCAGAGTCGAAAATCTGCTGGTCGAAATCGGACCGTCTCGGTGTTCGCTTTGTGTTTCTTTCGCAGGAGCACAAATCTGAGCTACAGGGCTGGCTTTCACAAAAGCTGGAAGAGACGCTTCCGGAATTCGTTGCTCGGAAATTCCAATCCAAAGTGCTCTTGGTCGACGACAGCAAGTTTCTCCGGATGGCCAATGAGCTCGCTTTGTCCAAAGCCGGTTTCAAGGTCAGCACCGCCGCCAATGGCGAGGAAGCGTTGCAGGTCGCTAATGACACCCCCCCCGACGTCATCCTGCTCGACATGATGCTGCCCAAGATCAGCGGTCCGGAAGTCCTAAGATCCCTGAAAGCAAATCCCGCCACCATGGGCATTCCGGTCATCGTGCTGACCAGCCTGTCGCAGAGGAACGAAGAGAAACTCCTCAGCGAAGGCGCGGCGGCCTATTTCGAGAAGTCCACTCTGGAACTCGACAAGAACTCTGATCGCCTAGTAGCTACGGTAGAGACGGTGCTCGGCCGGGCCAATCACCAGAAAAGGATGAATCTTCGTTTACACGCCTTAGCCCGCAAAAAAAAGGCCACTGATGACTGAACGACTGTCCCGGTTCCGAAAGCGATTTTCATTTTCCCTATAGATCAAGTGAAGCCCACAACGCCAGACCTCTATCGCGGTTGCCGCCCTTGGCCTTCTTCATGGGGATACGCCATCGGAACAAGAGGAGTTTGCGGGAGAGCGGTAAACCATGTCCGCCTCTTCGGATTGCAGGCATGAAAGCTACCGCACCGCCAAACTGATTCCAAGAATCACTTCCTTGCTCATCATGTACTTACAAGGACTAAGATTTGCCAGCCGTGCCTGCTAAGTTCTTTGGTTGACGTTTTCAGGCAGTTTCGAGTCCTACCTGAGGAGCCATTCTTTTCAGCGGCTTACTGTACAACAACATTTTCAGCCTCCTGCGACTTTGTGGACTTTTTGAGGGACCCCCTGACCGGCGCGACCAATCCTTGCCGCATTGCCTTTTTAGTGGGGCAGACACCATACATCTTTGATCTTGCAAAGCCGTGCAAGCATCTCTTCATACTCTTTGTTAATGGCGTCTCTTTCCTTCACGCCAAGAAACTGGACCATGTATCCATGGGGACCATGGCTGCTTTCGCCGGTCACGGTAGCCGCTACTGTGGTTTCGATGTTGCGGTCGCCGAAGTCTGAACCGGTTGGTCTGAGGCTGTTTTGGATAGGATACCGGCCTGCGTTTGTTTCTTAGGTGGAATCTCGGTTCCAGCTGGATAGATGAAGATCTGGACCGTCCCCCAGCTGGCATCCGAACTCGCATCCGTCTGCTTGCCCATTCCCAGAGTCTTGAGCTGACTATCGTCAAATCCGAAGTTCTCGACTAAGTACTCGCGCACCACCATGGCTCGGGCTTCGGTTAGCACCAAGTCCTTCTGGGTATCGCCTTCCATGCCCGCGGATACCACGATCACCGCGAAGCCGAACTGGTTATTCGCAAGAAACTCGCCGCTGTTGTTTAGAGATTTCTGGTTTTTCAGTTTGGCCGAATCCCGCTTATCGAAAAGCTGTTTTGCTGAGTAGGTGAACTCCTTGGTTGTTGCGCCTGTCGGCAGGCGCTCAATCTCATTTTGCGCCAGCTCGGCGGAATCTTCGTAGCCCCGGTTCTTGAAATACCCACGCAGGAAAAAGTTGTGCTTCATGGCTTCCATATTCTCCTGGAAGTCGGTAACCCCTGCCTGTGCCTGGACCATCGTGTTCTGCATGGTGCTCGTCGTCTGTTGGAGGTTGGTATAGAGCTGTTTGTCGTTCACCAGGGCTCCTACGGTTCCCTGACCCGCATCGATCTTCGCGCTGATCGAGTCCAGATTGGCCGTCGCCCGAGTAGCGTTCTGAATGGCTTGCTGGCTGCTGTCCAGAATGCCGCTCGTCTTTTGGAGCAGGTCTGAAATTTCGAGTGGGGGTTCGCTCGCGATGGTATCCCCATCGCGCACCTCGGATTTTCCCGCCGATCCAAACGAGATCGCGAGATACTGGTTTCCCAATAGCCCCTCGGTTTCGATAGTGGCCACGGAGTCCTGCTTGATGATTTCGTGTGTGGACTTACTAAGATCCATGACTACCGTGACCTTTTCGCCCGGCTTGTGGGGCAACAGGATACTGCTCACGGTTCCACTGTGAACGCCGCCCACCCGCACATCGGCTCCCGCATCCAAGCCCACGACATTGTCGAATTGCGTCTTTAATTGGTATGTGGAGCTGAAGAGATACTGCTTGCTCCCGATGATGAAGACACCGGCCACCAGAATTGCCAGTGTCGCAACGATAAAGGCTCCCAACCGCGCCGCCCTCGACATATACCCTCCTACGAATGCCCTAGAAATTCCCGAACAAATGCGATGTCACTTCTTTGAAGTTCTTCAAAGCTGCCTTCGATCACGACATTTCCCTCATTGAGCAGAGCCAGACGGTCGGCTATCATCTTCGCGCTGTGCAGATCGTGAGTTACGACGATGGATGCCATGTGATGTTCCGCCTGAAGCTTGAGAACCAGATCGTCGATCTCCGCGGCGCTGATGGGGTCAAGACCCGCGGTCGGCTCATCGAGCAGCAGAATATCCGGCTCCAAAGCTAGAGCACGAGCCAACCCTACGCGTTTCTGCATACCACCCGAGAGATCCGAAGGCATCTTCTCGAGGTGTCCTTCCATGCCTACTTCCGACAGCAGTTGCATCACCCGGTCACCCCGCTCAGATTTCGACATCGCCTTTTTATGGTGCCGCAGCGGAAAAGCTACGTTCTGCTCGACGGTCAGCGAATCGTAAAGCGCGGCGTGCTGAAACAGAAAACCCATCTTCATTCTTATTTCGCCGAGTTGGTCGAGACCGAGGCCGGTGATGTCTCGATCATGGATGTGAACCGATCCCGAGTCAGGCTTCTCCAGGCCGATGATGAGCCTCAGCAACACGCTTTTGCCGGTCCCACTGCGCCCCAGAACGGCCAAGGTCTCGCCGCGGTTTACGGTCAGGCTGATCCCATTCAATACATTTTGACTGCCGAAGGACTTATGCAAGTCCTCGACGGCGATAGCTGGCGCACTGCTGTCTTTCTCAGCTTCCTCTGGCTCCATCGCAATTTGATCGATTGTGTTCATACTGCTTTGACGAGTTGCCTAATCATTGAGTCAATGTCCACGCGAACATGGTCATGGGAAAAATATGAGAATGAGTTTCACTAGCACGACATCGGCCATGATCACAAACAGCGAGGACAACACTACCGAACTCGTGGCCGCACGGCCCACGCCCGCGGCGCCACCTCGTGTACGCATTCCCTGAAAGCACGCGACCAGGCCAATGATCAAACCAAACACCATAGTCTTAAACGTAGGTGGCAGAAAATCATTGAAATCAGCGCCCTTAAAACCAGCATTGATGAACTGATGTAACGAGAGCGGCTCAACCAGGGCCTGCGCAACCCAGCCCATGAGCAAGCCGGATGCGTCGGCAGCGAGGGTCAGGAGAGGCAGCATGAGGATGCAGGCCAGGATGCGGGGCGCCGCCAGCAGTCTGTAAGGGTTTACCGCAGATGCCTCGATGGCATCGATCTGCTCGGTCACTTTCATCGACGCCAGTTCCGCACCGATACCAGCGCCCACACGGCCACTTACTACCAGACCGGTGATGATGGGACCGGTCTCGTGAATAACGGAGAACACGATAGCGGCGGGAAGCAGCGATTTTGCCCCAAAGCGAGTCAAGCTGTAGCGTGCTTCCATGGAAAGCACAACCCCGGTGGCGGCTCCGGCCAAAGCGACCAAGGGCAGAGACATGGATCCGATCTCGTCGAGTTGTCGAAACAATTCTCGGAATTCAAACGGCGGCGTCACCGCAGCGCGCACAACTCGCCAGAAAAATATGCCCAGATCGCCGAACCATTCGAGAAACTTGTTGATCAGGCCCAAGAAGGAGCCCACCACCGGGGTCATAAGTGATGTCTGCGGCCCCGGAAGTGCAGGTCCCATGCCTGTGACCGTGCTGAATTTCCTGTCGATCATGGATTTGGGCCCGGTTCGGGCGCTCCGTGTGAATCGTTGAGGTGCATGCGAGAAAGCCATGAATGTGGTCCGCTATAGAGAAATTCAAGGGAGATGTTTGCGCCTACATACACGAGCATGCTGTAGTTGCCCATTCGGAATCCATCCTTGTAGTTGTAGCGGCCGGGATACCAGCCATAGACGGCCGTCATGGTGCCGGCATACGGGGCAACCAGATCAGAAAGAGAAAGAACGCGATGGCCATCGTCGCCGCGGCGTGCGACAAAGGTAGAAATCACGGCATGGCGCAGCCGCCCAAGCATGCCTTTGCACTCACAGCGGTAATACAACGTGTCTTCGTGGAAGACTTCCGAAAGCGCATAGCGCGTCGTCGTAGTTACTATCGCAATGCCGAAGTCGGACGCAAATCGTTTGCTGTAACCATCCACTCCTTGCTTCCATTCCGGCGGAGTATTCTGCACTTGATTAATGCCCGCTAAGACTCCAGCGCCGACGATGGGATAGGGGCCGAAAGCGTCGAAAAGATAGTTGTGGAGCTTCGTTGCCTGCGGCGGACGCATGTACGTCAGATCCGGTTGCGGGACCGCCGTACTTACTGACAGGTCAACAGTGCTGCTGGAGGAATCTCCCGCATCGACCAGTGCTTGCGCCTTTGCCAGCACTGGTAGAGCTGCGAAGTCCGCGATTGCCAACAACAAGAGCATAGTTCGGCACGTTTTCATATCCAGATTCTCCCCGGTCAATCTAAAGAGCCGGCCCGAACGCCAGAAATTACGGCTCCTCAGACTGTGAGCGGGCAAGTTCCGTGGTCGCACTGGCACGCAATCTCCACCTCGTTGGAGCCTGCTTCTTTGCATGCTTGACCGCAGTATTTGTCCCCAGCTTGCACCAGACATCGGCATGGCAGGTGCGCACATTTGCTCTGTTCATTTGTCGTCATCATCATTAGTTCTCCTGTCTCCGCAAGCTCATGCAAGAGCCTTGCGCTATTGTTGTAGGGTGAATTTGCCTGATCTACCTTCGTTTCAGCGTCCAGCCAATCAATGTGCCGGCGGCTACGCCTACCGCAAAAGTCGTCGCAACCGTTAGCAATGGGTGTCGCTGCAGGCGCTGAGTTGTGTCATTCAAGATTTCTTCGGCAGCATCGCCGCCCTGCTTTGCGGCACGCCTCACTACTCCCATGCCATCCTCGATCGCGTCGGCAATCGCACTGGTTGCGCATGAGGCCCGGCGAGCTGATTCGCCAATATGGTCAGCTGTTCGCTCCGCTACGAATTGTGACATGGTCCCCTCCTGTATGTTTTGCGAGCCAAGTTGATGCGTTCTTATCCACCGACAGCTTTTTCCACGCGGCCGACCCAATTTTGAACTTTGCCGGCGTTCTTTTCCGCTTCGCCTGAGACTTCCAAATTGGGGTCGTTCGTCGCCTTTCCGACCTCCTCCTTAACCTTCCCTTTCACTTCGTGGAGTTTGCCCTCGGTCCGGTCTTGCGTGCTTGGTTTCATCATTTGTCCTTTCTTCTCGTCGTAGTCGTATAGCCCTTCACTACTGTCGGTTCCACGGGCGGCTTTGGCGGGATGCCATAGGTCGCCAGTTCGGCCTCCGTAAGCACCCGCCTTTTGTCTTGTGTTCAGCGATTACGCCACTTCTTTTCTTTCAATACTTGCTGGCACCTGCGCCAGCTCCTCAAACAGAGAGCGGTAATGAATCATTGCCGTTCTGAGCTCTTCGGTAGTCGCTTCATCTTTTCCAACTTTCGCAACCCGCAGCGCAATCTCATGCGCAGATCGGTAGTTTTCCACCACTCGGGGATGGTCGACAGAAATGTCGGCGGCGCGCTGATCGAAGTCGGATACGGGATAGCCACGAGCTTTCATTAAAGAGGACACCAGGTCATCGGCTTCTGTGACTGCGCCCTTAGGGGAATCGACAAAACGAGACTGTACGGACTCCCACCGTTTCGAAAAACGTTCATGTTCGATTGGATCAAGATCGCGAATGTTGAGCTTTTCAACCCGTTTCTCGCGATCCTCTAACTTCGCTTCGGCTTTTCTTCCCGCCCCATGCACCAGCACCGCGCGATCGTACTCAGGCCCAAATTTCTTTCGCAGGACTGCGGTTGTATTCCTGCGTCTTCGCACGTACAGCCAAGCAAGCACTGCGATGATCAGAATCGCCACTGTGGCGAGCACAATCAGGTTCGTATCCGGCAGGTGTAGATTCATCGAAACCTCCATGCATCAAATGTCCACAAGAACCGACCTCGTCTACGAAGCTCCCTCTGGCGTCAGAACCTGTGTGTTGCCAGTATCGGACGTCAGTCTCCGAAAGACTGGTCAGAATTGATCGGTTTGTAAATCAGTGTTACGGACTGTCCAGCCGGTGAATAGAAAACAAAGCAACCAAGGAGCTCCAGGCTGTTGGATAAATGTCGGCCGAACGAGGCGGGGCGGCCTGACTTGCTCATTGCGCCGGGCGGCTTGGTTTCCGGGAGTGGGGCGCGGAATCTAGTCGTGGAGAACGATATTCAGAAGTGAGCTATGAACTTGCAGTCCACCCGCGCCATAGTCAACGAAGCCTAACTCTCTGAACCTATTCATGAAAAAACTGACCCGAGACCGGGTTGTGCCGATCATATCGGCGAGGGTCTCCTGGCTGATCTTGGGAATGACCGTTTCAGGCACGCCTTCTTTGCCGAAATGAGCAAGCAAGAGCAGAATCCGAGCGAGTCTCTTTTCGCTGGAATTGAAGAGCTGGTCAACTAAGTCCTCTTCATAGCGGATGTTCCGTGCCAGCAAATAGGCCACGAACAT